>JAHZLH010000056.1 GCA_022599915.1 Actinomycetes bacterium | reverse complement strand
GTGCCAGCCGAGCCCGACACGATGGCGCCAGCATGGCCCATGGTCTTACCTTCTGGCGCGGTGAAACCGGCGACGTAGCCAACGACCGGCTTGTCGACGTAACTCTCGATGAATGCGGCAGCGCGCTCTTCCGCGTCGCCACCGATTTCGCCGATCATCACGATGGCATCGGTTTCCGGGTCGTCTTGGAATGCCGCCAGACAATCAATATGGGTCGTGCCGATGATGGGGTCGCCCCCAATGCCCACGCAGGTCGAGAAACCAATGTCACGCAACTCGTACATCATCTGATAGGTCAGCGTCCCGGACTTGCTGACCAAGCCGATCCGACCGGCCTTGGCAATGTCTGCCGGGATAATGCCGGCGTTGCTCTGCCCGGGCGAGATGATCCCGGGGCAGTTCGGCCCAATGAGTCGGGTGAGCCCGGAGTTCACGGCGTACTGGTAAAACGAGGCGGTGTCGTGGACGGGGATGCCTTCGGTGATCACGACCGCCAATGGAATCTGTGCGTCAACTGCCTCTTCAACCGCTGCTTTGGCGAAGCGGGGCGGCACGAATACCACTGACACATTGGCGCCAGTTTCATTCATCGCCGATTCCACATCGTTGAACACTGGGATGCCATCCAACTCTTGGCCGGCCTTGCCCGGGGTCACGCCAGCAACAACTTGGCTACCACTAGCGACCATGCGGCGGGTGTGCTTCGTGCCTTCGGAACCCGTCATTCCCTGGACCAGGATGCGGCTGTCAGCGTCAAGAAAGATTGCCATTGCTTAACTCCGTTCAGGACGCGGCCAGCTCGGCCACTCGCCGAGCAGCGCCGTCCATGGTTTCGACCAACTCGATGACGTCGTGCTCTGCCTCGTTGAGGATGCGACGACCTTCCAGCGCGTTGTTGCCGTCAATCCGGCACACGATGGGTTTAGTGACTGCTTCGCCCTTGTCCGCGAGCATGCTGAGCGCGCCAACAATCCCGTTCGCTACGGCATCGCAGGCGGTGATGCCGCCGAATACGTTGACGAAGACCGCGCGCACCTCGGGGTCGTTGAGCACGATGTCCAGACCGTTAGCCATCACTTCCGCGCTGGCGCCACCACCGATGTCGAGGAAGTTGGCCGGGCGCACCCCACCAAATTCCTCACCGGCATAGGCCACAACGTCGAGGGTCGACATCACCAATCCGGCACCGTTGCCGATGATGCCGACCTCACCCGACAACTTCACGTAGTTCAAATCCAACTCGTTGGCGCGCAACTCGATCGGATCGATGTCAGCAACGTCCACGAGGTCGGCATGGCTGGCGTGGCGGTAGTCAGCGTTAGCGTCCAAGGTGACCTTGCCGTCGAGCGCAAGCACTCGCCCGTCAGAAGTCTTCACCAGAGGGTTGACCTCAACCAGGGTGGCGTCCTCTTTAATCATGACGTCCCACAACTGCTGCAGAATCTCAGTCACCTGATCAGCGATGTCTTCCGGGAAATTCGCCGCCGCCACGATCTCGGCCGCCTTCTCCGGAGTCACCCCCTCGATGGCGTCAACGCCGATCTTGGCTAGTGCCTCCGGCTTGGTAGCGGCAACTTCTTCAATGTCGATACCACCCTCGACGGAGGCCATGGCCAGGAAGGACCGCTGCGCACGATCCAAGAGGAATGAGACGTAGTACTCGTCAGCGATCTCAGCCGCTTCGGTGATGAGCACCTTGTGAACCGTATGACCTTTGATGTCCATGCCGAGAATATCGTCAGCCTTGGCGCGGACATCTTCCACGTCGTCGGCCAGCTTCACCCCGCCAGCTTTGCCACGACCACCGGTCTTCACCTGGGCCTTGACCACCACAGTGGTCCCGATCTTGCGAGCGGCCTCGGCCGCCTGCTCTGGTGTCGTTACGACCTCACCGGGCACCACGGCGACACCGTGCTCCCCGAACAAATGCTTTGCCTGATACTCGAACAGATCCATCCGCGGCTGCCTCCAGTCTGGAACCTCTGCAGACTACCTGCGTGCAGGATCACGCGTGGTGCCCGGGGTGGACTACGCGAGCGACATAATGCCCGCAGCCGCTGCCTGCCACGGGCCAGTTGGCTGCAGAAACAGCACACTCGGTGAGAGATGTGACCGTACGCAACACCATCGCTGCGCTCACCTCAGCCAGCAGTCGGTGACGTGCAGTCCGACACAGTCACGCCCAACTCGATAACTGTATGGCTACAGCTGGTCAGACTCTGGCCGCAGTACCAGCACCAGATGCGCCTTCTCAGTACTTTTGGCGGCGTGAGTGAGGAAGAGATCACAACACTGCCGTCGGGGAGCGTTGGCTCGCTGATCCGACAGGCTGCACGCCGTCGAGCAATTCGAGCCCGGCAGACCACCAAACGCAGCGCCGCTGCAGTCTTTAGCGCGCGGGGTCTACGCGGCACTGCCGTTGAATTCGCGTGGCTCTCCACCCACGTGGCCATGTATCCGCTCGGCCTGGCGGAGGAGAAGGTCCGCGAAGAGGTGGAGCGGCACAATCTGGAAGGACTGCCACCAGTTCAGCGTGGCCTGTTCATCGGCGACGTCGAGGCCGCCGGCACTCCGATCATCCTGGTGCATGGCGTGGTGGACAATCGCAGCGTCTTTGCACTGTTAAGACGAGGATTGCGCAAGCGCGGCTTCGGTCGGGTAGTGACGTTGAACTACTCCCGGCTCAGCACCGACGTCCGTGAGGTCGCTGCTCAACTCGCGGAGACCATTGACGCGGTAGCCCGGGAAACTGGCTACGAGCGGGTGCACGTCATTGGTCACTCGATGGGTGGCCTGATTGGCCGGTACTACGTTCAGCGGATGGGTGGGGATCGCCGGGTACACACCCTGGTCACCCTCGGCAGCCCCCACGAAGGCAGCACTCCCGCGCGCATGGTTCCGGTCGGCGTTTTTCGACAGCTGCGACCCGGTTCTGACGTCCTACAAGAGATGGCCGAACCGGCTCCCGACTGCCGCACGCGTTTCTTAGCAGTGTGGTCGGATCTAGATCAAGTCATCATTCCCAAGCGCAATGCGCGCATCACCCACCCCGACCTGAAAGCTCGGAATGTGTTTTTCCGGGGGGTTGGGCACATGTCGCTCCCGGTAGATGGCCGGGTCGTTCACGAGATTTGCACGACGTTGGCCCACTTGGGTCATGACGGCAGCATCCTCACCGAGGGCGCTACGTCGATCACAAGCTCCCGCAGCGCTCGTCGCGAACAGCGACAGCGGACCAAACTTCGGCTGCTCCGGCAGCGCAGCACTGGCTAGCGACTGTTAGATCTTTTCGACCGGCGCGTAGCGCAGCAGCAGCCGTTTCGTTCCGGAGGAGCCGAAGTCCACCGAGGCTTCAGCGCGATCCCCGGATCCAGCGGTAGCCACCACGGTGCCCATGCCGAACTTGTCATGCAGGACTCGATCGCCCGGATCGAGCACCACCACCTTCTTGCCGCTTCCACCGCTGCGCATCGCCGAGCCACGTTCCGTTGTCCGCCAACTGGTGGTGGAAGTACGAGCCTCATCACCGGTGCGCTCCCAACGGATCAGGTTCTCGGGCACTTCAGCCAGGAATCGCGACGGTGGATGGGACTCGGGAGCACCCCAGGCGGATCGGCTCAGCGCTCGCGTCAGATAGAGCCGATCTTGTGCGCGGGTGATGCCGACGTAGGCCAGTCGGCGTTCCTCGGGCATCTCATCGGTGTCGAAGGTGCGGGCATGCGGGAAAATGCCTTCTTCCATCCCGGTCAGGAACACCACCGGGAACTCCAAGCCCTTCGCAGTGTGCAGGGTCATCAACGTGACCTGTCCATCTTCGTCGTCGGGGATCTGATCAGTATCGGCAACTAATGAAACCCGTTCCAAGAAACCATCGAGATCGGGTTCAGTCGCACTTGACTCGTAATCCTGAGCGACCGATTCCAGTTCGCCGAGGTTTTCAACTCGACTTTCATCTTGCGGATCGTCGGAATCCTGCAGCACCGTCAAGTAACCGGAGCGTTCCATCGCCTCCGCCAGCAGCGCCGCTGGGCCCGCCCCGCCTTCGGCCAACTCACGGAGTTCGGTCATAACCCGGTGAAAGGCCGTCACCGCTGTGACCGAGCGCGACGCCAAGGTGGGGATCTCGTCGACCCGTCGGCATGCTTGGTCGAAGGACACTCCGTATCGACTTGCGAAGGCTGCCAACTCGGTTTCCGCCTTGTCGCCGATACCCCGTCGAGGCACGTTGAGAATCCGGCGAACGCTGACGTCGTCGTCCGGGTTGGCGATGGCACGTAGATAGGCCAATGCGTCCCTGATTTCGCGCCGTTCGTAGAACCGCACTGCTCCCACAACCTTGTAGGGCAGCCCCACCCGGATCATGATTTCTTCCAGACTGCGGGATTGCGCGTTAGTGCGGTAGAAGATGGCGACGTCCTGCGCCCGCGCCACTCCTTCGTCGGTGAGCTTGTCTATTTGCTCAGCGATATAGCGGGCTTCCTCGTGCTCATTGTCCGCCGCGTAGCCGATGATCTGCGCACCGCCAGATCGGGCAGACCACAACTGCTTATCTATCCGACCCGGGTTATTGCGAATGACCGCATTCGCGGCGTCCAAGATCGTCTGCGTCGACCGGTAGTTCTGCTCCAACTTGATCGTGCGAGCCTCGGGGTAGTCTTCCGCAAATTCCTCGATATTGCGGATGGTCGCACCCCGGAACGCATAGATGGACTGGTCGGCGTCACCGACGACACATAACCCCGCTGGCGATGCGGCCGCCTCCGATTTGCTGTGCGCCCCCACCAACTCCCGAATCAGCACGTATTGCGCATGGTTAGTGTCTTGGTACTCGTCAACGAGTACGTGCCGGAATCGGTCGCGGTAGTAGTCGGCCACTTCGGGAAAGAGTTGCAGCAAGGCGACGGTGTTTCCGATTAGGTCATCGAAATCCATCGCGCTGGCCACGGTCAACCGTCGCTGGTACTCGCTGTAGATGGCAGCCACGCCTTCGCTATAGGGATCCGGCTGCTCTTCCGCTGCCCGGGAGACCTGTGCTGCAAATTCTTCGTGATCCACCAACTCGTTCTTGGCAGCGCTGATACGAGCCGCTACACCTCTCGGGGTGAACCGCTTGATGTCCAGATTCAACTCCTTTACCGACAACGCGATCAGCCGCTGGCTGTCAGCTGAGTCGTAAATAGAGAAGTTGCTAGCAATCCCCAACCGTTTGGATTCGCGGCGCAGTATCCGCACGCAGGCGGAGTGGAAGGTGGACACCCACATGTACTGCGCCGATGCTCCGACGAGCTCAATGACGCGCTCCCGCATCTCTGCCGCTGCCTTGTTGGTGAACGTGATGGCCAGGATTTGCCCTACCCGGGCGTCACCAGTCGCCAGCAAATGAGCGATGCGTCGCGTCAATACCCGAGTCTTGCCGGATCCGGCACCAGCCACCACCAGCAGTGGCGTTCCACGATGAGACACCGCGACCGCTTGCGCTTCGTTCAGGTCTGTGAGCAAATCCTCCGGCCGCTGCCGTGGCTGCGACCGCCGGTCCTCGGGTTCCGCACTGGCACTAGCAGGCGCTGGCTCTGCCGTGGCAGCAGGAATCAACTCAACTTGGGTAGCCGGTGTCTCAGCCTTGTCTGCTGAGTCTCGATCGGCCCGCGGCTTGGCTGCCCCCAGCAGATCGGCAGCAGCGTCGTCGAAGATGGAGCCCACGCAGCGAGTCTACGACGGTGCGACCGCCGACTCTGCTTGCCGGTCTTACCGCGACAATACGGTCACATTGCGGCGAGGGGAGGAATCCCACAGCCGCTTACCGGACATCAGGCGAACCTGTAGCCGATGTTTGCCGGGCTTCTTGAGCTTCAACCGGATGCGATACTCGCCATTGGCAGCTGGTTTGATCCGACGCTCCTCATCCCATTGCGATTTAGGAGCCCGATGTCGCAGTCGAAGTTCGCCGTTAGCCGGTGTTCCTTCCACCGTGCCGGTGAGCAAGAACTTCTTCCCGTTGCGGAAGACTTCTGGCTTATTGAGCCGTACCACCGCCGGTAGCACCTGTAGCGGCAGCACCTTCTTACTGGTGGCAAGCGCATCCTCGCCGTTGGTCACTCGCAGCCGGATCTCGCGATTACCGATCTTCCGGCTACCAGGGAACTCCAGTGCCACCTTCTTACCGGTGACCTCAGCGCTGGCTTTAGTGCGGAACCGCTTGCCATCCACCTTGCGACTCTGCACTTTCACCGTCGAACCTTCCGGGGCACGACGGACCTTGCCGGTGACAGTGACGGGAGTGTTGACTCGGACGGACGCCGCACTCAACCCTTTGAGTTTGCTGACCACTGGCTTGCTGACCACTGGCTTGCTCGGCTTCGCAGGCGCTGCGCAGTCTGTGGCCGCAGGTGCCGCCTGCGACGCATTACCCAGTCCCAGTGCGATGACCTGACCGTAGCCGGCGCCTACCCGGAAAGTAATCTGACCATCTGAGTCCAGCGGTACGTCTACTACCGAGCAGTTCTCAGAACCTTGTGGGACCGTCACAGTCTCGGCGCTACGGATGGTTAGAGCCTCGGGCGCATTGAGATCAAAACTTGTCAATTGAATCCGCTGAACTGGATTCGGGACCGCAGGCACCGGCACCGTGACTTGATACGCACGATCTCGATAGGAGTCGCTGGCGCCCAATCGGCAGCCACCACTCAGTAGCCCAGCACCGGAATCCGTGTTCAGCAGCACCGATGGCGAGTTGGCACTTCCTGAGTTTCGCTCCACCGAAGAGGAATCACACGGTCCACGCGTCTCTGCTTTGCCAGTCCAGAAGGACGTCTTCGCATACGCGCCGTCCCAGGTAAGGGAAATATGGATGTGGTCGCGGTGACACGAAGTGTCGTAAGCGTCAGATTGCTTGTTGGAACAACCGGAGTATTCCTGCCAGCCGTCTTCGGGGCGGTAAACCCGCCACATTTTGTCGTCCCAGATCAGGTACATGATTCCCAATCGGCGTGCCATCGCGCCCAGTTCTCCCTGCGGGCCGGGCGCGGTGAGCCAGTTCAGGAAGGATTCGGCCTTAGCTTTCTCCTCGGGTTTCTCGACGTTGACCATCCAGTCAAGCGCTCGACCTTCTTCGTGCTCGCTGATCCCTGGCGTCGAGCAGGAGCGGATGATGTAGGTGGTGTATTCGCCGTAGGTGTCAGCCAACAACTTAGACAACTTGACCGCGCCGGGCTTCGCCCAATCGCTGCATAACTTTTGCCCCTGGTACTCGGCTTGCCAATCCAGGGTAGGCGGCAACGTGATGTTTGCCGTCGGGACTGGCGCCTTGGCAGCATTTGCCGCTACCGCCAGAGAGCCGGCGGTCACAGCCACCGCTCCCAGTACCGCTCCCGCTCGCCTTATCCACCTGCGCCGAAATATTGCCACGGGAGAAGATTCGGCACTTTGTGGAAAAACCTTAACCACGGGCGCCAAGTTTTCAGTCGAAAAGGAAAATGGCAATATCGCCACGCCGCATTTCCGCGAAGTTCTCGTATACCGGACAATAAAGTTATCCGACTAGTGGCGACACGCCATAAATCGAAAACGCGACAGAAATACGGCAAAAAATGCCCTGTATTTCCGGGAGCCAGTTAATACCCGATAACTGGCGACATGCTTTGGGTCGGCAAACTGGCGCCCGCAACCCGGCAGCGTGTCCGCTCACCACCGCAGACGCTTACCCAATACGCCCAGTCGCTATTCCCACAGACTCAGCTAACCGCGGCCAACTGACAATAGGGCACTAGATATAGATATCCAGAAAAATATGACCACTATATTTTGTGGTTGTATTTTGCGGTCTCATTGCAACCTCCGCTAACTTCAGAATCTCGGCGAAAAGGCCTTGATCACGCAGCCACATTGACCCTTCTCGAGTGAGCATTAGTTAGCCGTACGTAGGTAATCGAATATATTGATGAAATCAGTCCTATTTGCACTAAATGTAGTGGTTTGCGCGAATGTGTGTCTCATTCAAGTTCAAAGCCAACGTCGCCCGATCGGATCAGTACTAGCCGACTGCTCGGCACTACTCCCACTCGATCGTGCCGGGCGGCTTGCTGGTGATGTCGAGGACCACCCGATTGACCTCTGACACCTCATTGGTGATGCGGTTGGAGACTCGCGCCAACACGTCGTTGGGCAGTCGCGCCCAATCGGCTGTCATCGCGTCTTCGCTAGTGACTGGCCTCAGCACGATCGGGTGGCCGTAACTGCGACCATCGCCTTGCACACCGACCGACCTGACATCCGCCAGCAGCACCACCGGCAGTTGCCAGACGCTGCGATCCAAACCGGCCGCCGTGATTTCTTCTCGAACGATGGCATCCGCGGCCCGCAGAATCTGCAGCCGGTCTGCATCCACCGCACCAATAATGCGGATGGCAAGGCCAGGACCGGGGAATGGGTGCCGCCACACCATCTCGCTGGGCAGCCCCAACTGCTCCCCCACCTCGCGGACCTCATCCTTGAATAGGGTCCGCAGTGGCTCCACGAGTTGAAACTCCAAGTCGTCCGGCAGCCCGCCAACGTTGTGATGGCTCTTGATGTTTGCGGTTCCGCTGCCGCCACCAGACTCCACCACATCGGGATATAGCGTTCCCTGTACCAAGAATCCAATGCTGCGGCCCTGCTGGCCACTCTCGGCGACGAGTTCCGCCTCAGCTGCCTCAAAGACCCGGATGAACTCGCGACCAATGATCTTGCGCTTCTCTTCCGGATCGGAAACCCCAGCTAGTGCGGTGAGGAAGCGGTCAGCCGCATCCACCGTGACCAGCCGTACTCCAGTTGCCGCCACGAAATCTCGCTCAACCTGATCCCGTTCCCCTGCGCGCAGCAGACCGTGGTCGACAAACACACAGGTCAACCGCTCGCCGATCGCGCGCTGCACCATGGCCGCGGCAACAGCAGAGTCCACCCCACCGGACAACCCACAGATCGCTTGTCCGTCGCCGACCTGCTCGGAGATGGCCTTGATCTGAGCGTCGATGATTCCGCCGGTCGTCCAGTTCGGTTCTAGGCCAGCGATATCGCGGAGAAAGGCTTCTAGCATCGGCTGACCATCGGGTGTGTGGACCACTTCTGGGTGGAACTGCACTCCGGCAAGCCCCCGCTGCGGGTCTTCAAAAGCTGCGACTGGGGCGCCAGGAGTACTGCCACTGACCCGAAAACCGGCCGGAGCATGCGACACCGCATCGCCATGTGACATCCAGACCTGCTGCGCCGTCGGCAGATTCCGCAACAGCACCGATCCGGACTCACACTGCAATTCGGTAGCGCCGTACTCGCGATCACCGGTGCGTGCGACCGTCCCGCCGAGGGCCTGCGCCATCGCTTGAAAGCCGTAACAGATGCCGAATACTGGTACTCGCAACTCGAATACTCCCGGATCGAGTCGTGGGGCGCCATCCTCGTACACGCTCGCCGGACCACCGGACAACACCAGCGCAGCGGGATTCTTCGCAGCGATCTCCTCACGAGAACTCGTCCCAGGAACGATTTCGGAGTAGCGTCCCGCTTCTCGGACTCGCCGAGCAATCAGTTGGGCGTACTGCGCACCGAAGTCGAGCACTAGTACCGGTCGTTTATCCATGGCTTGATAGTTCCTTTTTTCCGGACCCCCAACGGTAGCCGATTAGGATGGCGAGTTATGGACACCACCGTGCTGCAACTGCACACTGGCAAGACCCTCGTCACTGATCTCACTGCCTCCCTGGCCAATTTCGTCGCGGGCCAAGGAGATGGCCTCGCACATGTGTTTGTGCCGCACGCCACTGCCGGGGTGGCGCTCATCGAAACCGGCTCCGGCACTGAACCCGACTTAGCGGATGCACTCCAGCGATTGCTGCCCGTCGAGGACATCTACCGACATCGGCACGGCAGTTTTGGGCATGGCCGTGACCACGTGCTGCCGGCCTTTGTCTCCCCATCGGTGAGTGTGCCGGTACTGACCGGCCGACTCGCATTGGGTACGTGGCAGAGTGTGGTGTTGATTGACCCCAACAGTGACAATCCGGACCGGCAGGTACGGCTATCTTTTCTAGCTGGCTAGGTGGTCTCGCCGCCACCTTGCGTGATCGTCACGATCGGTAGTTGCAGCGCTCCGGGGGCATCATCGGGGACAACCGGGCTCTTGGGTGCTACCGGCTCCACTTGTCGATACTGCTCGCCTTGCACCGGTCGTGGATCCATCTCGCCTTTGTTGGGCCACATGGCCATCGCCCGTTCCGCCTGAGCAGTGATCGTCAGCGATGGATTCACACCCAGGTTGGCAGTGACGGTGGATCCGTCAGTAATGTGCAGCCCTTGATAGCCCCAGACCCGGTGGTACGGGTCCACCACACCATCTTCCGGACGATCCGAGATCACCGCACCACCGACGAAGTGGGCAGTCGTGGTAGCCGAGAAGACATCGAAAATGCTGCCCATCGGCATCCCCTTGAGCCGGCGAGCCATTCGGCGCACTGCCTCGTTACCGGCAGGAATCCAGGTGGGATTCGGCTTACCCTCACCTTGTTCCGTGGTCAACCGGACCCGACCACGTTTGCTGCGACGAGCTTTGACGGTTAGCGAGTTGTCCAGCGATTGCATAACCAGTGCGATTACGCCCCGTTCCGACCAGCGGCGAACAGAGCGGGCAACTTGCACTGCCTCGGCCGGCTTGCGAGTCACGTGCTTCACCCAGGTACGCCAGCGGGGGGTTCCCGGCTCTTCATCGGTGAGCACCGTAGCGAGCAGACCCATGGAGTTGGATCCCTTGCCGTAGCGGCAGGGCTCAATGTGGGTGTCCTCGTTGGGGAACCACGAGGAAGTGATGGCTACGCCACGCGTGAAGTCGGTGGTATCTCCCACTGGCGCCATCGCGCCGAGGATGCTTTCTGAGTTGCTGCGAGACAACCGGCCCAAAGCAGAACTAATCCGGTGCAGATGACCGGACGCTTTCATCCGGTGCAGCAGCTTCTGGGTGTTATACGTGCCCGCTGCCACGATCACCTGTTCGGCGCTGAAGGTGCGCCGCCCCCTCCCCGGCAGAATCCCAGTGCGCTCGGTGTCAATGGCGTAGCCGCCGCCAGACATCGGCCGCAGTCCGCGCACGGTCGTAAGCGGGTAGACCATAGCGCCATGCAGTTCTGCTAGCCCCAGGTAGTTCTTGGGCAGGGTGTTCTTGGCATTGTGCCGGCACCCGGTCATGCACTCACCACATTCAATGCAGCCGGTCCGCGAGGGCCCGACTCCGCCGAAGTACGGGTCCGGCGACTCCACTCCCGGACCGTCGCCGAAAAAGACTCCTACCGGCGTCATCTTGAACGTGTGCCCAACTCCCATGTCATCGGCCACCGCTTTCATGATCTCGTCGGCTGGCGTCATGGTGGGGTTCTTCACCACGCCCAGCATCCGTGATGCTTGGTCGTAGTAGGGAGCGAGTTCCTGTGCCCAATCAGTGATGTGCTGCCAGGCTCGGTCGGTAAAGAACTTCTTCGGCGGCACGTAAAGGGTGTTGGCGTATACCAAAGAACCGCCGCCCACACCGGCCCCTGCCAGCACAACCACATCCTTGAGGACGTGGATGCGCTGCAGGCCACGCAATCCCAGCCGCGGCGCCCAGAAGAACTTGTTCATTCGCCATGACGTCTTCGGATAGCTCTGTTCGTCGAAACGCCGCCCCGCTTCTAACACCGCCACTCGGTAGCCCTTTTCGGTGAGCCGCAACGCTGCGACGGAACCGCCAAAACCCGATCCGATCACGACGACGTCGTAGTCATACGAAGACATTCCGCTGCTCATTTCATTCCCACCCGCTTGAAGAGTCCCACTACAGATGACAAGACTTCTCCCCAGCGTTGATCGCTGAGACCGAACTGTGGCCCGTAGCCAAGAGCGCGCTGTACCGCCACCGTCTGCACTTCGGTGTACTTGAGCAAACCCTCATCACCGTGGCGTCGACCCAACCCGGAGTCGCCCATACCGCCCATCGGGGCGCGCGTCGCTCCCCAGCTTGCTGCGTAGCCTTCGTTGATGTTCACCGTTCCGGCCCGCAACTGTACGGCAATCTGCTTGGCCCGAGACTTATTCCGGCACAGCACAGCCGCGTTGAGACCGTAGACCGTATCGTTCGCGGCATCAATCGCCGCTTCATCCTCGTCATAGGGATACAGCGAAACTACCGGGCCAAAGGTTTCCTCTCGACACAGTGCCATGTCCTCGGTCACATCAGTGAGCACGGTGGGTTCGTAGACAAAGGGCCCCAGATCAGGACGAGGCTTTCCTCCGGCCAAGACGGTCGCTCCTTGCGAAACTGCATCAGCCAGATAGTTCTCCACGTTGGCCAGATGTTCCGCGGAGATTAGCGAGCCAACTTCGGCCCCCCAACCAACTCCAACCGCAAGGTGCAGTTGCTCAACTCGCGCTGTAAGTGCTGGCACAAATCGATCCCAGACGTCACGTTGCACGTAAAGCCGTTCCATCGATACACAAAGCTGGCCCGCGTTCGCGAAGCAGCCCCGAACGACGATATCGACCGCTTTTTCGATATCGATGTCCTCAGTCACGATCATGGCGTTCTTGCCGCCGAGTTCCATGGAGCAGCCGATGAGTCGCTCACCACATTGGGCAGCCAAAATGCTGCCGACTCGAGTCGAGCCAGTGAACATCAGATAGTCACTCTCACCCACGATGGTCTTGCCGAGCGTTGAGCCCGAGCCCGCAACCACTTGTAGGGCATCCTCTGGAATACCGGCCCGATGCATCAATCCCGTCAACCACAGCGCGGTGAGTAACGTTTGGCTGTCAGGTTTCAGCACAACCGTATTACCTGCCATAAGTGCTGGAATCGCGTCCGAGGCCGCCAGCGTGATCGGGTAGTTCCATGGGGCGATGATCCCGACAACACCTTTGGGAAGTCGGCGTTCCTCCACCCCGACAATGAGCGGGAAGGCTCCTCGGTGTCGCCTGGGCTTGAGCAATCGCTGGGCGTCCCGTGCGTAGTGTCGGGCATTAATGCAGACGTCCAGGACCTCTTCGAGAGCATCTCGACGGGCCTTGCCCGTTTCCCACTGAGCCAGATCCAAGATCTCATCGCGATGCGCCAAGAGCAGATCATGCAACCGCAGCATGACCGCCTTGCGCTCACCGATTGAGGTGCCAGCCCAGGACCGCTGCGCCAATCGGGCCGCCGCGAACGCGTCCACGACATCTTCCCGGGTTGACTCCGGCACCGATGCCAGGAGTTGACCATTCACCGGCGTGATCACATCAATGGTTCGCCGAGAAGAGGTCTGCAGCGAAGCGGTCAACTCCGCAATGAGCTCGGGATCTAGCACCTGATCGACAACAGCCGCTTTGACAGGGGCCACAGCATCCTCCAAGTCACCCCCGAAACTGTTGCCAGCGTACCCTTCCATCCCGGTCAGAGCACATAGTTTCTCGGTCAGCGGGTTGATCAGTGATCGCTACTCATCAGTACCGGAGAGGTACTCCTCGACCGCCTGTTCTTGTTCAGCCGGAGTCCAGCCCAACTCGGCAGCAAGTACGTCAGCCACCCAGGCAGCGACTGAATGGCCCGCGTCGGGCGTCTCGAGCGCCAATCGAGTTCGCCGCACCAGAACGTCAGCGATGGTCATAGCGCCCTCATCCCGCACCGCAGTGACAACCTCGGCGCGCAGATAAGGCGCATCCGGAGATAGTCGCTCAATTAACTTGGGATTCGTCTCGATTAACTTCACCACTTCCGCGGCGCGATCGCCATGTCGGCGCAGCAGATGCACGACGGTCTCCTCCGGCAAATCCCAATCTCGGGCTAGCCGGCTACGAGATTGCCACAGATCGGCATAGCCAGCGGCTCCCACCAGCGGCAGGTCTGCGGTGCCACATTCCGGCGGCTCCCCCGCCACGAAAGCCGCGCGCTCTGTTACCGCCGCGTCCACTGCATCGGCGGCCATCACCCGATAGGTGGTGTACTTGCCGCCAGCGATCATGACCAGCCCGGGCAACGGCCGCAGCACTACGTGTTCCCGAGACATCTGCGCTGTGGCGTCATCATCATCACCGACTACCTCGGTTGCGACCAGTGGGCGCAACCCGCAGTAGACCCCCACGATGTCGTCTCGATCGAGCGGTTCCGCCAGCCAGCGGTTAGTTTGCTCGAGCAGATACGCGATGTCCTCATCATCGGCCTGCGGATCAGCCAGATCTCCCTCATAGTCTGTGTCGGTGGTCCCGATCAGCCAGAAGTCCTCACCCCAGGGCAGAAGGAAAAGCACGCTGGTAGGGGTGCGAGCGATGATGGCGCTGCTGGAGCGGATCCGGTTGCGGGGAACGACTAGGTGCACACCCTTGGCCTGCCGCACCCGGGCACCCTCTGGAGCGATTCCCGCGACCTCGCGAAACATGTCGGTCCAAACTCCGGTAGCCGACAACACACACCGGGCGTATACATCGAATTCCTCACCAGCCACGCGCACCCGCACGCCCACGACTCGGTCCTGCTCGGCATCTAGTGGTTCCTTGAGGACAGCTACTGCTTGACACTGGGTCAGCAAGGCCGCCCCGGCTGCCGCGGCGGACCGAGCTAGCGCCAAGGTGTGGCGCGCGTCGTCGATCTGGGCGTCGTAGAACCGCACCGCCGACTTGATCTGATCAGCGGCCAGCCCAGGTGCAAGCCCCCGGACCGCGGCCCGGGACAAAGTTTTGGGTCGAGGCATGGTGCCGCCGTAGGCGCCCACCCGCGACAGCATGTCGTACAAGGTGACGCCAGCCCCAACGTACGGCTTTTCCCATGACCGGCCGGACAGCGGCAGCAGGAAAGCCAGCGGCCGCACCAGATGCGGTGCGATTCGATCGAGTAGCAATCCGCGTTCGGTAAGCGCCTCGTGTACCAAAGCAAACTCGCGATGCTCCAGATAACGCAATCCGCCGTGAGCCAGCCGACTGGATCGGCTGGAGGTACCGGCCGCGTAGTCGCTTTGCTCAATGAGACCGACCGTCAATCCCCGGCTTGCCGCGTCGAAGGCAGAGCCGCAGCCGACAACACCGCCACCGACAACGAGGAGGTCTAGCGGTTGGTCGGCGGTAGCGGAGCGCAACCGCTGCAACGACTCCGCCCGGTAGGCGGGACTAAGTGCATCGGAATGCTGTTGATCCGCCGGATCAGCTGCGATCACCGAGGTTTCGTTCACAAAGCAACGGTAGACCAGCGAGCCATTTTCCGCTGCGACCCCCACCACGGCATCAGTCGCCGAGAATGACCTCAACCCGCTGGAACTCCTTGAGATCGGTGTAGCCGGCGGTGGAAACCGCCTTGCGGATAGCACCGGCTAGGTTCATAGTTCCGTCAGCAGTGTGGCTGGGACCCTGAACAATCTCGGCCAGCGTTCCAGCGGTACCGAGTCGTACCCGCTGTCCTCGCGGCAAAGTCGGATGGACGGCCTCCGGGCCCCAGTGCATACCTCGACCTGGCGAGTCTGTTCCCCGGGCCAAGGCCGAACCAACCACAACAGCGTCGGCACCACATGCCAGCGCGCGGACCATGTGACCGCTGCGACCCATCGAGCCGTCTGCGAGGACATGAACGTAGCGGCCGCCGGATTCGTCCAGGTAGTCTCGGCGAGCTTCAGCGACCTCAGCGACCGCTGTGGCCATGGGCACCCGCACACCCAGCACGTTCGCTGTCCGGTGCGCGGCACCACCTCCGAAACCCACCAGCACCCCAGCAGCACCGGTTCGCATGAGGTGCAGGGCTGACTGGTAGTTGGCGCAGCCGCCCACGATCACCGGCACATCAAGGTCGCCGATAAAGGAACGCAGATTCAGTGGCTCACCGTCGGCCGCAACATGCTGCGCGCTGACCGTTGTCCCCCGGATGACGAGCAGGTCTGTTGCGCCGGCGATGAGCGGACCAAACTCCGCCGCCCGACTGGGGCTCACCGCGACAGCTACGATCCGGCCACTGGCACGAAGTTTGGCAATGCGGTCGGTGACCAGATCCGGATCGATGGGCTGAGCGTAGATTTGCTGCATCCGCGGGGTGGCGGCTTCGTCAGGGAGAGCCACGATTTCGTCAAGGTAGGGCTGCGCATCAGAGTAGCGGGACCATAGGCCCTCAATGTTCAACACCGCGAGCACTCCGAGGTCCGCCAATGTTGCCGCTGATTCTGGCGAAACCACGGAGTCGGTCGGAGCAGCCATCAACGGTGCATCGAATCGATAGGCGTCAATCTGCCAGTCGAGCGACACGTCGGTTGCGTTCCGAGTTCGTCGACTTGGCACCACACTGACTTCATCAAAGGTGTAGGCACGTCGACTGCGCCGAGCTCTACCAATCTCGTATTCGCTCATGGCGTTACCTCGTCGTCGGGAAATAGTTGGGGGCCTCCGACGTCACCTGCACATCGTGCGGGTGACTCTCCCGCAACCCTGCAGCCGTGATCCGCACGAAGCGACCCTTGGTTTGCAGTTCGGGGATGCTGGAAGCCCCGGAGTACCCCATGGCAGCCCGTAGCCCGCCCACCAACTGATGTGCGACTGCCGCCAGCGGACCACGGTAGGGCACCTGGCCTTCGATTCCTTCTGGAACGAGTTTGTCGTCCGACAACACATCGTCTTGGAAGTAGCGATCTTTGGAGTAGGAGCGAGCCTCACCCCTGCCTTGCATTGCCCCGAGGGAACCCATGCCACGGTATTGCTTGAACTGCTTACCGTTGACGAACACCATCTCGCCAGGAGCCTCGGTAGTGCCCGCCAGCAGCGAACCCAGCATCACGGAGTCCGCACCCGCTACCAACGCCTTTGCAATGTCCCCGCTGTATTGCAGCCCGCCATCGCCGATCACCGGAATGCCGGCGGGCCGGGCAACCTGTGCGACGTTATAGATAGCACTGATTTGCGGTACACCCACACCCGCGACCACTCGGGTCGTGCAGATAGATCCGGGGCCCACGCCCACCTTGAGACCATCAGCCCCAGCCGCGATGAGCGCCGAAGCAGCCGCTGCCGTGGCGATATTGCCACCAACAACCTGCACGCTGGTCTCGGCCTTGACTCGCTGAACCATCTCCAGTACCGCTCGGCTATGACCGTGGGCAGTGTCCACGACTATGACATCAGCGCCAGCCTCCACCAGCAGCAGCGACCGCTTGTATGAGTCCTCGCCTACGCCTACCGCCGCTCCTACCCGCAGCCGCTCCGATGCGTCTTTGGTGGCCTGGGGATAGCGCTCCGACTTGGTGAAGTCCTTGACCGTGATCAACCCAGATAGCCGACCCAGGTCGTCCACCAGTGGTAGCTTTTCAATCTTGTGTTGGGCTAGCAGCCCATAGGCCTCTTCTCGCGCCATGCCCACTGAGCCGGTAACGAGTGGCATCGGAGTCATAACCTCAGCCACCTTGCGAGCGGGATCTTCGATGAATCGCATGTCTCGGTTCGTCACGATGCCGAGCAGCCGGCCGTCATCTGCGACCACGGGCGCACCAGAGATCCGGTAGCGAGAGCAGAGTCGTTCCACGTCCGCGATGGTGTCGTCTGAGCGACAGGTCACCGGGTTGGTGAGCATGCCAGCTTCGGAGCGCTTGACCAGGTCCACTTCAATGGCCTGCTCCTCGGCGGACATGTTGCGGTGCAGAATTCCGATACCGCCCTGCCGGGCCATGGCGATCGCCATTCGACCTTCGGTGACCGTGTCCATTGCACTGGAAACCAAGGGGATGGCCAACTCGATCTCCCGGGTGAGCCGAGTAGTCGCATTCGCCTCACTGGGAATCACGTCGGACTCGTTGGGCAGGAGCAGAACGTCGTCGTAGGTGAGTCCTAGTTCACCGAACGGATCGTGAGTTTGCTGGTTCCCAGAATCTGACACACGAACCTCGCTCTCGTCGGGATTTAAGGGTACTGCCCCGCCGCCGAGGCTGCTACGACCGGCGGTGGGTCAGGGGATCAGACCGCGCCTTAGCCCCTCCGCCACTGCGTGGCCCCGGTCGGAAACCGACAGTTTACGAAACAGCCGGCGCGCATGAGTCTTGACTGTGTCCTCAGAGAGGAAGAGCTCTTTACCAATCTGCGCGTTACTCATACCCTCGCTCATCCCCCGTAATACCTGCTGCTCCCGCTCGGTCAGCGTCGGTCCGGTCTCGTGCCGCTGCGCAGGTATTTCGGCTGGTGCACCACCGTCGGTCAACGCCGCCAGCACGGCCGCCACTTCCTGCGGCGATGCGTCTTTGGCCAAGTAACCGCTGGCTCCGGCGACCACCGCTTCCGCTATCGGTTGCGGCGCTTCCCCGGTTGTCAACATAATCACCACCGCGTCGGCATGGTGCTCTCGTAGCTGGTGGAGCGCCGACAGCCCACCAATGCCGGGCATCTGCACATCTAGGAAAACCACATCGGGGGATTCAACGGTATAGCGAGCGAGCATCTCTTCACCGCTCGCGGTGGTGCTGATCTGGGCCACTTCCGGTATCGCAGTCAGGCAGCGTCGCAGAGTCGCCCGAACCCCGGGCGAGTCATCACAGACCATTACCGATGCCATGCGACCTCCTGAGTCACCCCTATGCTCCCGTGTTCCGACCCGTTGGTCCACCGGGTAGTCAATTCATCCCTAGTGTCCGACTCGTCCGTTCTGGACCTTTTCCTTGTACCAAGATCGCCGCAGCGACGTCCCCGTCCAGCGAGCGCCTACCCCGTGGGGCAATCGGGCTGCAATGTAATCCAGCGCTGCAACCCCTTGACTGCGCTCGCCCACCGTTGCCCGGTCCGCCAAAACTTCGACCGCCGGCCACAACAACGGCCGCAGTTGCAGCTGGAACGCTTGGTGCACGACGTTGTGCAACAGTTGCTCGCCATCACCATGCCGGCGCACGTCCCGAGCGACAGCTAGGAAGAGCTCCGATTTCAGTTGGTGACGAGGCGAATCGTGCTCTTGCGCCAGGGTGACGGCCATCTCCGCATGAGTCACCGCTGCGGCAAGCTCCCCGCGGAGCAAATCAACCTCAGCCGCCACCCAGCGGTAGCGAACCTGATCCCGCCACGTCGCCAGCCGCGGCTGCGCCGTCGCCAAGATTTCAGCTGCTGCCGCAGCATCACCGAGACCCACATAGTCCGCCGCCGAACCAATAACACTGTCCGTCCCTGCAGCGCCTGGGACTGCTGCTGCCGCACGATCGAGCGGCAACGCCCGGTCATGTTCATTGAGTTGTCGCAACCCGGACGCCATTGTGGTGGCAGCAAGTCCAGCCAGCTCAGTCGGCCGTTTGGTTGCGCTATTCCCAGATGATTCGACGCGAGCCGCTCGTGCCAGCGGTTGCAGAATCAGAAAAGCACGGGAGTAGTCGCCGGTGGCCATCCAACAAACGGCTGCAGCCCACTGGCACCAAGCATCGTCGCTGCCAGCGATTGCAGCGAGGCCGGCTAGCGGAGCCTGGTATAGAGCCGGCCAGGCATTACCCGAGCGCGCTGGCTCACCGGGCATATGCCAGTTCATCCACGGCGTCGGCCAGTGAGGCGGGGTGCGGGCAGTCAATGTCCACCTCACACCACCCAGGGCCTAGAAGGACTACCTCTACGGGTGGCCGCAAAGCCGGCATTTGCTGCGGGAGCTGTGGATCAGCTGCCTGCTTCAGCTGTGCCCACACAGCCACCTTCCGCGGTCGAACCCGCGACACTGCTCCTGCCAGGGAGGATAGCGGCATCTTGCTGCCCAAGAGCATTGAAGGGGTGCCCGTGGACAGAAGAGCAGAGTGCAGCGCCATCAGCGGCAAGGCGTGCTCCTCCTTGTCCGCGCAAGCCAGTAGGACCGGTCGGGAACCGCTCACTCGTTCCGGGGTAGTGCTCAGCAGCGCGGCGGTCACCCCCACCGCGAGGACATGTTCCACATCAATGCCGTCCCCAGTTTGCGCCCAACGGTCACCGACGGCAATCAACACCGGAACAATCACTTCTTGCCAGGTACCGATTACGCCGTGCTCTTCGATTAGTCCGACAAGTTGCTCGGAGATCGCATCGCTGTTCAACGACATTGCGGCCCGGGCCAGACCGCGCTGTTGATCAGTGCCGTCGGGTAACTTCAGGACCCGACCACCGCCGGCCCGCGCGCTGCGCGCCGGCGAGCGAGTACCTATTTGCGGCAGTGAACTGGCAGCGACAGCCTCAGCCGCCGGATGCCCGGCCTGCACAAGCTCGCTGGCCACCTGCAGGCGAGCGAGATCTTGACTGTTATATCTACGATGCCCACCTGAAGTGCGAATGCTGGGCGACAAGCCGTAACGCCGATCCCACGTTCGTACTGTCGCGGCCGTGAGACCTACCCGGGCGGCGGCTTCAGAAACCGATAGCGACGGTTCGACAGGCAACGCATTTGACATCCCTAAAGTTTGGCCCCAATGAGGCAATTCCGCCACTGGACATCCGATTGAGGTCCGAAATTCGGCCCGCAACACTTTTGTCGTATGAGTTGACTAAGTTTTGCAACAGTTCTAGTATCAGGTCCAAGGAGGGCATCATGGCCAATCTCACCCGACTACCGGGACCAAACGCAGACTTCTGGGACTGGCAGCTGCACGCAGCCTGCCGCGGTACTGATTCAGAGGTTTTCTTCCACCCCGAACGGGAACGAGGTGAAGCTCGTGACCGGCGAGAGGTCGCAGCCAAGGCGATTTGCGCAGCTTGCCCGGTCCGGCAGGAATGCCTCGATCACTCGCTGGCGGTGAAAGAGCCGTACGGCGTGTGGGGTGGGCTCACCGAACATGAGCGTGCCGCCCTGCTGAAGCGGAACAAATTCTCCGCTGCCTGCTAACTTTTCTTCTCCTCTAACAACGAAGGGCCCCGGCTTCCGCCGGGGCCCTTCGTTACGTTGTCCTTCGCGCGTCGTTCGCCGATGTGGCGGCCGGGTGTATCTGGCCGCGGCGACTTAGTGCATGTGCCCGCCAGGGCCGTGACTGTGACCATGACCGTGACCGTCGGCTTCCTGCTCCTCAGGCTTCTCTACGACCAGCACGTCAGTGGTGAGCAGCAGACCAGCAATCGAGACTGCATTTTGCAGTGCCGAGCGGGTCACTTTCACCGGATCGATCACACCATTACTGATGAGCTCTTCGTAGATTCCGGTCGCGGCGTTGTAGCCGGTTCCGGGATCAGCCTCCGCTACCCGAGTGGTCACCACGTAGCCGGCCTCACCGGCGTTCTCAGCAATCCAGCGCAACGGCTCGCGCAACGCGTTGCGCACTACGCGAACACCAACAGCCTCCTCGTCGTCCAACTCCACCTTGTCGAGGGCCCGAGCGGCATGCACTAGCGCAGATCCGCCACCGGGAACAATGCCCTCTTCGAGTGCCGCCCGCGTGGCAGCAACGGCATCCTCTATTCGGTGCTTCCGCTCCTTCAGCTCGACCTCGGTAGCTGCACCTACCTGAATGACACAGACGCCACCGGCGAGTTTCGCTAGCCGCTCATTCAACTTTTCCCGATCCCAATCGGAATCGGTGGCCTCGATCTCCCGCCGCAGCAGCGCCACCCGCTCCTCGACGGCCTGCTCGGTGCCGCCGCCATCGACGATCGTGGTGTCGTCCTTGGTGACGACAACCCGCCGGGCGCTACCCAGGACCTCGGGTCCGACCTGATCGAGCCGGAGCCCAACCTCTTCAGCCACGACGGTGGCACCGGTGAGGACGGCCATATCTTCCAGCATGGCCTTGCGACGGTCACCGAAGGCGGGCGCCTTCACTGCGACGGCTGTTAGGGTGCCGCGAACTCGGTTCACCACAAGCGTGGACAGCGCTTCACCTTCGATGTCCTCCGCAATAATCAGCAACTGCTTGCTTGACTGCAGGATCTTCTCCAGTAACGGCAACAAATCATTAATCGCGGAGATCTTGCCCTGCACCAACAGAACCGACGGATCTTCGAGGACCGCTTCCATCCGCTCCGGATCCGTCACGAAGTAGGGCGACAGGTAACCCTTGTCGAACTGCATCCCCTCGGTGAACGACAGATCAACACCCATCGTCTGGCTTTCTTCCACGGAGATGACGCCATCGGCGCCCACCTTGGCGAAAGCCTCGGCGATCAAGCGACCGACCTCAGCATCTTGAGAGGAAATCGTGGCGACCTGTTCGGTCTCCTTGTCCCCCTGGACCTCACGGGCATCATTCTTCAACTGCTCTACAACTGCTTCACAGGCTGCATTCAGGCCACGCTTCAACGCCAGCGGATTCACGCCGGCGGTTACTACCCGCAAACCTTCGTGAACCAACGCCTGCGCCAAGACTGTCGCGGTCGTCGTTCCGTCACCAGCGATGTCATTGGTCTTGGTGGCAACCTCTTTAACGAGCTGCGCTCCCAAGTTTTCGTAGGGATCTTCCAACTCGATGTCGCGAGCGATCGTCACACCATCATTGGTGATGGTGGGAGCGCCCCAGGACTTATCGAGCACTACGTTGCGACCTTTGGGACCGAGGGTGACCCGCACCGTGTCGGCCAACTTGTCAACGCCGGCTTCCAGCGAGGCCCGGGCATTGGAATCGAACTCAAGAATCTTTGGCATGTCTTTCCTGTTCCTGTCTGATGAAAATCATTTGTGGTAGCTGAGCAGTGCTGCCCGACTCAGCGCCATGGCTCGGCACAGCACAGCAACGCCCCGGAGGCTGGTTCCCCAACCCCCGGGGCGTCACGAATTAGTAGTAGCTCACTTCTCCACTATCGCGAGCACGTCGCGAGCGGAGAGGATGAGGTACTCCTCGTTGTTGTACTTGACCTCAGTGCCGCCGTACTTGCTATAGATCACGGTGTCGCCAACGGAGATGTCAACCGGAATCCGGTTCTCACCTTCGTCATCGAAACGACCGGGACCAACTGCCACGACCTGCCCCTCCTGGGGCTTTTCCTTGGCAGTGTCTGGGATAACCAGACCGGACGCGGTGGTCTGCTCCGCGTCCAACGGCAGGACCAGAATCCGGTCCTCTAGTGGCTTGATAGAGACTGACACGTCTCGACCTCCCCTTTCGGGAATGCAGTTCCTACAGATGGATTGCGGGCGCCGACCGTTATCGCGGTTACGGTCCCCGTCCGCAGTTGGCACTTTCCAACGGAGAGTGCCAGGACAACCGTAAGCGCTGATTAGCACTCCGTCAAGCAGAGTGCCAGCGGGTGTCAGGTTTACCCCACTCAGTTGACCCAACTACCCGCCGTTGCCAGCCTCGACCGGCACCATAGAACTGTGACCAGCATCCCACCCGCTGATCTCCTCGCGCCGAGCACCGACCCGGTCTGGCGGGCGGCAACAGCCCTGACAGCGCCCGGCCCCGCTGCGGTGGCTCGAATCCGGCGGGAAAACCCCGACATCCCCGCTGACGTAGTGTCGGCCATCATCACGCAAACCACCCTGCGCCGTCAGGCTCAGCCGCAGTTGGGCAGTGTCGCCGATCAGTTGCTCTTCACCTCGGCCGGCGCGCAGCAGTGCACTCGACCCGTCGTTGCCGCTCGACGCGCCCGGCTACTCGCGGCACGGGGAACTACCGAAATCCTCGATTTGGGGTGCGGTATCGGCGTGGACTCACTGGCCTGTCAACGCGCCGGGCTGGCAGTTGTTCCGGTGGAACAGGATCCAACGACTGCCCTGCTAGCCGAAGCAAACCTCGGCATCCCAGTGACCGTCACAGACGTCACTAGCGCGGAACTCCCCGAGGCAGATGCCACCTTCGTGGATCCCGCTCGCCGCGAGGGCGACCGTCGGATCCTCAACCCCGATCGCTGGGCGCCACCATGGCACTGGGTGATCGACTACGCCGCTCAACATCCCAGAACCGTGGCGAAGGCCGCCCCGGGTCTGCCGCATGAGGCGATCAACTCTGACTGTGCCGCCGAATGGATCAGTGTGTCGGGTCAACTGGTGGAGACCTGTGTCTGGTTTCCCGGGCTGACCGATGCCTTTCCCCGACGTAATGCGGTCTTGCTGCGACCAAGTGACGATCCGTGGCAATCGACCATTGAACAACAACTGAACAGCGACACGGATCCTGCACCCGCACCAGTGGGGCAACCCAACGACTGGATCGTGGAACCGGACCCAGCAATTATTCGTTCCCACCTAATCGATGTTCTCGCGGCCCGGATAAATGCCGTCGGCCTCAGTCCTGGGATTGCCTATCTCACGACGGCAAGCCCGCCGACTGAATCCTGGGGACAACTGTTTCGAGTTCTTGCTGAGGTGCCCGCTGGCGGCAAGGCCCTGAAAATGGAGTTGCGCCGAAGAAACATTGGCAAGATCGAGGTCCACACCCGGGGCCTCGGCATCGACCCAGCCCGACTGCGCAAATCTCTTGGGCTGTCCGGAAAGGGGCCGGTGCACCACTTGTTGCTGACTCGAGTCGCGGGGTCCGCCAACGGATTTCTTGTCGAGCCGCAGCAGCCGCAACCCCACTAGGATGGCGCTTCGTGGCTTCCATCAACACCCAGGCAGCAACCATCGGTGTGGCTACCGGCGCCTACGGGATCTCGTTTGGCGCGCTTGCCGTTGCTGGTGGGTTCTCCTGGTTGCAAGCCATGGCGTTCTCGCTGCTGATGTTCACTGGCGCTTCCCAGTTCGCGGCAGTCGCGATCGTGGCCACTGGTGGGGCAGGTTTCGCAGCAGTGCTGACTACGTGGTTGTTAGGCATCCGCAATGGGCTGTACGCCATGTCACTCTCTGCCCGGCTACGACCGCGAGGTTGGCGACTCCCGTTCGCAGCTCAGTTGACGATTGACGAATCCACCGCGATGGCAATCTCGCATGACGATCCGGCCACTGACGATCGGGGCGGGTTTCGCCGGGCCTTCTGGGCAACCGGAATCGCGGTATTCGCGCTGTGGAACCTCGGCACTTTGATTGGGGCGCTGGGGGCAGCGGCGGTGGGAGACCCGGCCGACTGGGGGCTTGATGCCGCGGCACCCGCTGCCTTACTGGCGCTGCTGTGGCCGCGACTGTCCGATCGAACGGCCCGCTGGACTGCCGCCGGGGCGGTACTGGTTGCCGTCGGCTGCATGCCGCTGCTACCGCCCGGGCTGCCCGTCCTGGCCAGCGCGCTAGTGGCTCTGGTCATCGGATTAAGGCGGTCATAATGTGGCCGATCGTGCTGGCCGGAGCCGCTGGCTGCTACCTGATCAAGCTGCTGGGCTATCTGTTGCCGCAGGAATGGCTGTCCGGCAAGAAGTTCGCCGCCATCAACGCACTGCTTCCTATCGCGCTGCTTAGCTCGCTGGTGGTCGTGCTGACCTTCAGCGCGCCGGCCGGTCTGACTATAGACGCGCGGATCGCTGGCGTTGCCGTAGCCGTGCTGCTCCTTGCACTGCGAGCGCCCTTCTTACTTGTGGTGTTCGGCGCAGCGGCAACCGCAGCACTGCTGCGGTTGACCGGCTTCGTCAGCTAGCCCGTTCCATACTTGGTAGGGATTCCGCGCTTACCTGCCGTGAAAGCAACCTTGGCCTTCGGTCCCGCGCCAAAGACGTTAACCGCCCTCACTTGAACCACGTAGTCCCGATTGGCCACTAGCTTCGTGAACTTGCGCGAGATCTTGCCGTTGGGCGCCGGCACCCAATCCTGACTCTTCCAGCGGGTGTACCCCTTGGCACGCTTCTTGCCAGGCTTACTGATCCGCGATTCGTAGGCCGTGATTGGGCCACCACCAATATTCTTGGGCTTCTTCCAAGTAGCGACTGCCGTCCTCGCTGAACGCTGTTTCGCGGGAACCTGCAGCTTCCTCACCTTGTCGGGAACCCCCGCAGCGCCATTGGAATCATCGTTGATGGTGAGGGTCTGACCAGTCCCAGCCAGAGCCACCAGGTTCGGGCTACCACCGGTATTGGATGTCAGTTTCACGACAGCCGCTGAACTGCCGTCGCCTCGCGGGAAATAACGAACCTTGATCACGCAACTGCTGCCCGGCTTGACGCGCCGATCAGTGCAATCGCCGTCGTTGGCCACGTCAAACTCATCCGCATCATCCACGACTTCAGCTTTTTTCACCGCCAATGACCCATCGCCAATGTTGTCGAGGCGCAAATTCCGCGTCGCCACACTGCCGACATCGACCGTCCCGAAGTCCACTGGGTCCGCGCTGATGGTCGCCTGCACACCTTCACCAACCACGGCCAGCCAATCGGGGCTACTCGCGGAATCGGACAAGACACGTACATCCGCATGTCGTGGACCAGTCTCGCTGGGTGAAAAACGGACGGGCACGGTGCAGGACTTGCCTGGCAAAAGCGTCTTGACCTTACAACCTGGTCCTTCGGCAATGAACTCACTCACATCACCAAATACTTTGATGCGACCGATGCTAATCGGAGCGTCCCCGGAGTTGGTCACGCGTAGTTTCTTGCTGGCCGAATCACCGACGGCAACGCTGCCGAAGTCGGTGATATCCGCGGACAGTTGACCAATAAGACCCACACCCTGAACTAAGAACTGATCCGGACTGGTCAAGTTATTGCTGGTCACGGTGATTGCGGCTGAGCGCAAACCACCCTCGCGGGGGGCGAACTTCACGACTGCTCGACAGCCTTTACCCGCTGGAATCTTTCCATCACGACAGTTGCCGTCCTTTACGGAAAACTCTTTGCCGGGGACCACCAGGTTCTTGATACGCAACGGAACCGCGCCCACGTTGCGGACACGAACTTTTTGTTCCGAGTTACCACCGACGGCAGTATCCGGAAAGTCCGCGATCGGCGCGGCCAATAGGGCGGTCGCTCCCCTGCCAGCCAACGGCAGGAAGGAGTCCCGCCCTGCCGAACGCTTGACCCGCAGTTCAGCACCGCGAGCTCCCAATTCAGTTGGCGTGAACTCAACTTTGACTACACAGCTCTCATCGGCTGCTAGCCGACCTTTGCAGTCTGAATAGTTAAGAATCTCGAACTCATCCGATCCAGATGCCAAGGTCACCCGCTCGATCCCCACCGCGCCCTCGCCGACATTTCGAATCTTTACGTTGCTGCGGCGACTTGCCCCAATTTCGGTGGGCTTGTCGAAAGCGCCGGGCTTCGTTTTCAGCTCCGCCAGCGGCGTGACGGCCCCGACCGCAATGTCCGTCGGCCCCGACCGCTGACCCAATCCGGCGTTCGAGGTGACGCGCACGATGGCGGCGTATGAGCCGTCTACCTGCTGAGAGTCGAATTTCACTTCCACCGAACATTTGCTACGCGGCGTAACCGGAGCATCAGTACAGTCCGAAGTGTCAGGAATGCTGAAGAGATCAGCGGGTTCGCCAGTGGCCCTGACTACTTGCAGATCAGTCATTAGCAGATTGGCGGTTCCAATGTTTCTCAGTTCAAGTTTCAAGTCACCTTGGTACTCGTTCACGGCACTGACGGGTTCCGAGTCGATCATCGCAAAGGTGCCTCGTGCAGACATGCCGATTTGGAGCGACGGATTAGCCGCATCTGAGGTGACCAGTACGACGCCTGAGGCCGGCCCGACCGAGGACGGCGTCGGGCTAGGCTCGAAACGCACGTCAATCTCGCAGGCATCGCCAGGAGCCAGCAACTTGTCGCGGCAGCGATCCGCCACCAACGTGAAGCCTGAACTCTGATCCAGTTCCGAAACTTGCGCCGAAGTTACTCGCGCGGAACCGGCTGACTCACCGGTCGCTGAGTTTCGCACCTCGATAGTCTTTATGCTGCCATCGGTACCGATCTCGACGCCACCAAAGTCCACGTCCACGGCGGTGAGTTCTCCTACGGCACCATTTCCAGCCAGACCCACCGCCATGACCGGGTTCACCGCATTAGAAGACACCAGCACAGCCGCGGTCTTCTCGCCGATCGATTCTGGCGCGAACTCCACGACGATGTCGCAGCTGCCGCCCTTGGCCAGGGTAGTGCCGGTACAGGAGTCCTTCTCGATCGAGAACCCGAACTCCTGCTCTTGATCTACAACAACACCAGTGATCGTTGCCGTGTCCGATGTTTCCCCCGCGGAGTTGGTCACGGTCATGGTCCGAGTTTGCGGACGGGCCAAATCTACGAGGCCAAAGTCAATCGCATCGGCACTCAACACACCTTGCACACCATTGGCCTGCACCGATAGCTCGGCGTCCTGATATCCGGGTGCTGCGAACCGCCACGCCGCCGCTAGCGGCCCGGTGCGAGTGGGAGAAAATGACCATTTCCCAGCACACTCATCAGTGAAGGCGATCTGACCAGCGGAAATCACGCAGCCGTCGGCGGGCTTAAGACTCTGATCATCTCGTTGACCTTCAGGCTCCACGGCGGACGAGGCAGTGACCGAACCCCCTGGGATCGCTGCCAGCGCAACATCTTCGGAACCGGTTTCGTTCACGCGGACATCGCCGAACTCCACCTGACGCGGAGACACCTTCAGATAGGGACATTCCGCCTGCGGCATATCACTGGTGCCGTTTACCCAGTTGACGACGACTGAGTCGGGTCGGGTGGTGAAATCCCACCCGGAGACACTGTGGGAGTGGCTGCCGTCGGTAGTGGAGGTTCGTTTTGACCCCAAACTGTTCTTTCCAGCCGCACCCCAGACTTTGCTCATTGCCCCGGAAATACCATCGTCATAGTTCTTACTGCCAAAGCGATGTGTGTGCGTGGCTGGGCTGGGGGAGCCGAGGTTCAACGCTGACGTTTTCGTGCGGCGGGAGATCTGCGAATTCACCGAAGACCCAGCGTGGTCACCAGTCTGCACGAGGAACCCACCCGCTGTGTTGTTCAAGCCAGTCCAACCCGCAGGTGTACTACTCGATAGCCCCGCCACCACCGAGTTCGGCGGCAGCAAGAAGTCAGCTCGACATTCTGCGGGATAGTCCCCACGAACAATCCACCGCACCGTCAGCGAATCGGGTCGGGTGACCGAATCCCCCGAAATCGTATGCGACCCGTTGGACTGTGAACCAGTGACGTTCGGATTCGATGCGGGCGGGTTGTTGCACGTTGCCTTAGAGCTGGAACTGCACGTGTTGGCATTCGCCCGCCGCTTCTCGGTACCACCACCACCCCCAGTCTGACCGAAGCTGCCGATACTGTGAGAGTGCGCACCACCACTCGACGTTGTTAACGAAGCCTTTCGCGGCAACTTAGTCTGCGACGACAGTTTCTGTCCCAACTGCCACCCCGACTTCCACTCGGTCAGGTAGCGACCGTTCCAGTTCGGCGTCTTCCCGCCATTCCGATCTAGCGTCGACACGGCGTTGAAGTAGCTTTCCAACCCACTATTGCCCGACGTCGACACTCCGGTCATCGACAGCCAACCAGACGGGGTGCTACTCGATGTCGTAGCCACTACCAGCCCCACGGGCACCAACGACTGCGAGGTACACGCCCCCTGATGATCAGCCTTGATCAACCAATGCCCCACCACCGACGGCGGGCGAGTAGAGGAGTCACCACCAGTAATGGGGTGAGTATGATCACCATCTGTTGTGGTCGGAATCGACTGGTTGGTCTTGCCCGAAATCCAACCGCGACCATTGCTCGTTCCGGAACCACTTCCGTCGACGCCGTATTTGAATGAATGACCGTTACCTGTACTGGTTGAGTTTGACTGCGGTGCCCCGGTCAAATAGCCCAGTTTCTCCCCTAGCCCGGCCTGGGTACTGTTGTTGTCCTTCATCGCAGCCCGCGCAGAACTGGTCGACCCTTTGCCGACGAGCCACCTGCCGGAGAAGTTGGGCAACTTGCCCGAGGAGTAGCCCGAAGATCCCTGCAACGATGCATGCAGCTTGGGATACGTCGAGGTACTAAACGACGACCCATTCAGCTTTTTCCAACCGGTCGGCGCTTCAGACTTCAGCCAAAACGCAATGGATCCGGGCGGCACCAACGCATCGCAATCGCTGTTCGCCAGCCCGCCACTCGCCGCCGCGCGCGCAGGTTGCTCCGCTGGTGCCGACAGTCCAGTAAGCAGCAAACCTGCACCCGCTACCGCCAGCATCATCGATGTCAACAGCGGCCGACGACGATTGTTCTCCCCGATTGACACAGATTCCTCCTGAGTGGGACACCCCGCGCCCCGCAAGACCAATACATGCAAACTTGAAAATAACAAGCGGTCTCATGCACCCAAGATCAAAAAAAAATTGGGAATCTTGAGGAAAAATTGCGGTTTGCCGCAAACCCGAGCCACGTTTACGTCTGTACAGTGACCTGCGTCACCGGCAGCGAGGACTCCGCCGGAAAATCATCAACACTGGGAGCAATCCCTCGGCTCACAGCTAGCGATCCCAACGCTGCCACCATGGCACCGTTGTCGGTACACAATCCTGGCGCCGGAATTCTCAGCCGAATTCCGGCGGCCTCGCTGCGCTGTTCGGCCAGTGCCCGCAACCTGGAATTAGCCGCAACCCCGCCGCCAATAATCAGATGGTCAAAGCCTTGCTCGGCGCATACCGCCACCGACTTGCGAACTAAGACGTCAGCGACTGCTTCTTGGAAACTTGCGGCAACGTCAGCGACCGGTACTTCTCGACCCGCAGCTTGGCACTGTTCCACCCAGCGAGCCACAGCGGTCTTCAGCCCGCTGAACGAAAAGTCGTACCGGTGCCGCTGCAGGTCCCGGCCACTGGTTAGTCCTCGCGGAAAGTCGATGGCGGTCGGGTCTCCCTCAGCAGCTAGCTGATCGATGTAGGGACCACCTGGAAAGGGCAGCCCTAACAACCGCGCCACTTTGTCGAAAGCCTCACCGGCCGCATCGTCGATCGTGGCTCCCATCGGTGAAATACCGGTCACCAGATCGGTCACAGCCAACAGCGAGCTGTGGCCACCAGATACCAACAGGGCTACCGACGGTTCCGGTACCGGAGTGCCCGACAAGCCTTCCACCGCGACGTGCGAGGCCAAATGGTTCACGCCATAGACCGGCTTATCCAGCGCCAGCCCGAGCGCCTTGGCAGCGCTCACCCCCACCACCAGAGCTCCCGCCAAACCGGGACCCGCGGTAACCGCAATCGCGTCCACATCGTGCAGCGAAACTCCGGCATCACTACAGGCCCGCTGCAAGGTCGGCACCATGGCTTCCAGGTGGGCTCGGCTGGCTACCTCCGGCACGATGCCACCGAATCGGGCGTGCTCGTCGGCGCTGCTAGCGATCGTGTTGGCCAGCAGCCGGTGCCCCGCCACAATGCCGACGCCGGTTTCGTCGCAGGAGGTTTCGATGCCCAATACGAGCGGCTCGTCAGCCATGCGGCACCTCCGAGAGTGGCAGAGGTTCGCTGCGCCGCAGTCGCATGTTGACCGCGTCGGTGCCATCTGCGTAGTACCTGCGCCGCACCCCGAGACGAATGAACCCTGCCGATTCATAGAGCCGCAGTGCCGCAGTGTTGTCAGCCCGCACCTCAAGAAAAATCCTGCTGCAGTCTTGTTCCCACGCGGCTTGGATCACTCGGATCAAGAGTTGCTGTCCAACCCCGGCTCCTTGCACTGCGGCAGTCACCGCAACCGTTTGAACATCGGCGTCGGGCGGCGAGAGAAAAATCCCGGCGTAGCCGACAAGAACATCAGACTGTTCAGCGACCAGATACCAGCGATCCAGCGACAGCCGGGCCAGTTCGTGATCGATTTGTTCCGCGCTCCACGCATCAGCACCAAAGAGTTCCTGCTCGATAGCCCGCATCTGCTCGGCATCCGTCGGGATCGCCGGACGGATGGTGGTGAGGCCCGCTGAACTCATGAGCCAGCCCCCTTGTTTGCCGCCGACCAGGTGACGTCGGGAGCGCGCAGATACAGCGGCGTTAGCGAGTCTGGCTGATCACCGGAAGCAACTCGTTCGGCCGTGGCTACCGCCACTGCCGCCAACGCGCTGGCGTCCAGTGCAGTGGCACCCCGGGCACGACGATCCGGATCAGTGAGCAACGCTTGATCGCCACAGACCGGCTCCGAGCCCACCAACTCCCGCGCAGTATCCCGCGGGAGCACCTGCGGCTCAGCGGTCCGTTGCCCGGCTGCGTAGTGCGCCAGGAAAACCTCACCACGGCGAGCATCTAAGATGGCCCAACCGTCGGCCAGCCCGCTCTGCTGCGCCACAACATCCAACGAACCGACACCCACAGCCGGAATCTCGCGCGCCCAGGCCAGCGTCTGAGCCGCCACGAGTCCTACGCGCAGACCAGTAAAGGCACCCGGCCCCCGACCAGTAGCCACCAGATCAGGGTCGCCGCATGCCAAGGCCGCGCGCAGTAGCGGAGCTAGGTCTTCCGCGTGAGCACGCTGCCGCTGACCGGAGTCAGCAAACCGAACTGTGCCGTTGCGATCAACCGCCGCCACTACTGGAAACGGTCCACAGGTATCGAGAGCGAGAATCAAATCAGCACCTGCTGCCAGGTCTGCTGCACCGCCGCGATTTCCTCGCTGCCCCACCGAGGCCCGCAACCGCGAATCGCCACCGTGCGCCGGTGTTCCTCGCTGCCGTCGCCGCGATCAAATTCGATCTCCAGCCAGGAGTCGGAAATTTCGGCCATGACTGATTGTCCCCACTCCACCACGGTGACCACCGCCTCGGTGTCCAGATCGAGGTCAGCGAACTCTTCCGGAGCGCTCACCCGATAGGCATCGCAATGCAACAGGTTCACGCGTGGGCCCCGGTGCTGGCGGGCGATGACAAAGGTGGGGCTGGCCACTGGATCAGCAAGTTCCAGCCCCCGCCCAAGCCCGCGGGTGAAGGTGGTCTTGCCCGCTCCGAGCGGGCCGATCAGACACACCGCGTCCCCCGGCTGTAGCAACTCGGCCAAGGCAGCGCCCAGCGCTTCGGTGGCGGCTGGATCAGGCACCGGGAACGTGATGGGCAACGAATCAGTCACGCTGTGATGTTCCTACGCACGGCGTCGATGAGTTCCAGCAGGTATCGGTTCACATCGTGATACCGCTCGATAATGATCATGTGGCCAGTCGCTGGCACAATCACTAGTTCTGCGCCGGGGATATGGCGAACGATCTCGACGCTGTGATGATGCGGGGTCACCAAGTCGCGATCACCCACCATCACCAAGGTCTCGCCCGACTGCAACGCTGCCAATGCTTCCTGCTTGTCGTGGGCAGTCAAATGAGGCGCAAAATCGGCAATGACGTCGATCGGTGTACTGGCAATCATGTCAGCGACGAACTGAGTGCGGTTCTGGGAATAGTTGCTGCCAAATGAGTACGTATGAGTCAGCGCATAGGTCAGATCGCTAATGTGGTGCCGACCTAGTTCAATCACCTCCCGGTTGGCTTTCGCTAGTGCCGCTAGTTCGGAAGTATGGGAATGGACGAACCCGGCCGCCGGAGTAGGCAACCCCAAACTGACCTCATTCATGTGGCCGGAACTGGTCGCAAACAGTGCGACCCCTCGGACTCGGTCGCCAAACAACTCTGGATGCTCCTCCGCGAGCGACATGATTGTCATGCCGCCCATGGAGTGACCAGCCAGAACAACTGGCCCGGTTGGCGCGCAGTCCTCGATGATCCGAACCAGATCTCGACCTAGCTGATCAACGTTGTGGGTCTCCGGGCTACCGCGGCCGGAGCGACCGTGAGAACGCTGATCCCAAAACACCATCCGGACATTGCCGCGCAGGTCCCGTTGTTGGTAGTGCCAGCAGTCCATGTTGAGTGAAAAGCCGTGGGTGAAGATCACCGTCAACTCATCATCGAATTCGTCGTTCGCCTCATCAATTTCAGCGATGAGCGCAGTGCCATCGTCCGCCATGACAGTCACTCGTCGACCGCGCAACATACCCAATGGCTCATCCCGTTCTGGGTCGAACCGAGATCGACCGACAGCGTTTCGTTCGGCCAACATTCCCAAGCCGACACCAGCGGCTGCCGCTCCCAACCCCAGCGCAGCGACCCCTAACCGTTTGGGTAGCGACGACTGCATCAGTCGACCCCGCGATACTGCCGAGGCACCCGCGGACCAATTCGGGTGACGATCTCATAGCCGATCGTGCCAATCTTGTCCGCCCACTGATCCGCGGTCGGGCCCGCTGAGCGGCCCTCGCCGAAGAGTTCTACCTCGGCACCGGCCTTGATCGGCGCATCCCCGACATCCAGCACGAACTGATCCATCGCCACTCGACCGGCAACGGAGAAAGTTCTTTCAGCAACCCGCACTGGCAATAGCCCCGATCCTGCCCGCGGGATGCCATCGGCATAACCCAACGGAACTAGCGCCAGCCGAGTCTGACTGGCAGCGCGATAAGTCTGCCCGTAGGAAACCCCGTGGCCCGCTGGGACCACTTTGCTGAGCACTACCCGCGCTTTCAGCGTCATCGCCGGCCGCAGGCCAAGTTCGGTTGCCGTTCCCAGTTCAGGACCTGGAGTCAGCCCGTACATCGCGATGCCACAGCGCACCATGTCGAAATGGGTGGCGGGGAAAGCGAAAGTTCCCGCCGATGCGGCCAGATGACGCACTCGTGGCTGCACACCCAGGCTGTCCGCCTGTGCCAGACCTTCTCGAAAGACCTGCAGTTGCTGGTTGGTTGCCGGACTATCGGGTTCATCAGCGGAGGCCAGATGACTCCAGATACCTACGATGTCGATGCGACCGCCATCGCGCAGCGCCAGCGCTTGGCGAAGGAGTTCCTCCCACTGCTGCGGGGTCGCACCGTTTCGACCCAAACCGGTATCAAGTTTCAGATGCACTCCCACTCGAGCGCCCGCTTGCTGCGCCGCGACCGCGATCTGGTTCAGCATCTGAGACGAACTCGCCGCTATTTCGACTCCGGCAGCAGCGCAGTCGGTGAGGTCTTCGCCCGGGGCGTAGAGCCAACACAGCAGTGGTCCTTGATCGCCCGCCCGCCGCAGTTGCATTGCTTCGGCGGGGAGCGCAACTCCCAAATAATCGACTCCCGCCAGTCGAGCTGTTTCGGCCACCGGCAGCATGCCGTGGCCGTAGGCGTCAGCTTTCACCACGGCCTGCAGTAACGATCCGGGGGCGATCTCCCGCAGCCGAGCGATATTCGCTGCGATCGCAGCGAGATCTACCTCGGCAACTGCTCGGTCCACTGTGTCATTGTTGCCGTTCTGGGACTCCGAAGCACTCATCTGCGAATCTCAGCCACCGCATCCGGAACGGCAGTGACCACGTCCCATGCGGTAGTGGGCCGCCCACTGCGGCCCGCGGTCCTCCCAGCGAGACCATGCAGATAGACCCCGGCAGCTACCGCTTCCGCGCAAGTCCGCTCACCGGCACGGGCAGCCACGGCGCCTACGATGCCGGCCAACGCATCACCGGTCCCGGCAGTCGCCAACGCCGGACTTCCCATCAGATCCACGAACGCATCACCGGCAGGTTCGGCGATCACGCTGCTGGCGCCCTTCAGCACCACAATCGCCCCGCAGTCGGCAGCGGCGGCGCGGGCAGCCGTGACTCGATCTGCGGACAACGAAAATCCCAACCGGGTGAATTCACCCACGTGTGGGGTGATGATGCTCGGTGCGGTCCGCAACCGCAGTCGTTCCCGCAATGGGGGGTGCTCCGCTAGCAAGGTGAGTGCGTCAGCGTCCGCGACTACCGGCAGATCGGTATCCAGTACGTCCGCGAGTAGTTGCGCGGCAGCTGAATCAGTACCCAAGCCTGGACCAATCACCCATCCGGTTGCCCGGGGATCCTGTTGCGGCTCGTCGGTCGTGATGACGACATCAGGAAAGCGATGAACGACAGCCTCGGCTGCAGCCAGCGATTGCGGCGAACTGTGTAGCCGGACCATGCCGACACCGCTATGGCGAGCAGCGCCCACCACCATATGGGCCGCGCCGGGATATTGCGCTGATCCGGCCGCTGCCGCCAAGACACCGTGACTGTACTTGTAGTCCGTCGGTGACAACGGCGCAAACCAGCGACGAACGTCAATCGGGTCCAAGACCGCGAGATCGGCTGACTGTTGGGCCAGGGCTGGTTCCAGTCCGATATCAACTACTTCGATCGTTCCCGCTCGCCACCGGCCTGGGTCCAGAAGGAGACCAGACTTGAGACAGCCGAACGTTACGGTGACATCAGCGGTGACCACTCGCTCGGCGTCTGCCACTGCACCGGTATCTGGGTCTACCCCGCTGGGAACATCCGCGGCGATAACTACTGCGCCAGCCGCCGCCTGCACCAATTCCGCTGCTGGGGACCGCAGCTGGCCGCTCGCCCCAATACCCACGATGCCGTCCAAGACCAGGTCAGCTTCACTGGTCATCGTCGCTGCCGCTGAATCAGTCGCTGTCACGACATGTCCGCCCGCCGCTCGCACGGCGGCGGCACCGGTGGCATGCGATGAGTCGGCCACCGTGATGGCGGAGACCGCAGCACCCCGGCCGGCCAGGTCAGCTAGTGCGAACAGCACATCACCGCCATTGTTACCGGAACCGACCAGGGCAACTACCCGGGCGCCAGCAACACCACCGACTAGGGCGCCGGCAGCAACTCGGGCGAGTCCAGCAGCAGCGACTGTCATTAATTCTGGCTCTGCGACCGTCCGCATTAGTTCTTCTTCTGCCGCGCGCACCGCAGCAACCCGATAGGCGTACCTCACAACCGCACTCTATGCGGAATCGGCGACTTCCACGGCCGTTGTGCCAGCAAGCGAGGCCCTCCCCTCAGCCACAACATAGGCAACTGCCATGTCGCCTTCTGCCGCCAGCGACACGTGCCAAGACCGCACCCCCAGTTGACGCGCCGCCTCTCGCAACGAACCGTGTGTGATTACATACGGCCGGCCGTCCGGCTCTACCATCACTTCGCATTCCAAAAAGTCGGTTCCGGGCGGAACCCCAATGGACTTAGCCAGTGCCTGTTTCGCGGCATACCTCGCCGCGAGGGAAGCCACAGTGCGCACCTCGCCGGATTCATCAACTCTCTCGCGTGGATTGAGTAGTGCCTCCACGTAGCCGGGTGCTCGCGACACGCTGGCACCGAACTTGGCAATGTTCACCATGTCGATACCGATACCTACGATCACGGTGTCCAGATTGTCACGAAGTGCGCCAGTTTCGCGCACCAGCGAGAGTTTGTACACCCAGTGGGATGACGGTGACGCGATTAGGCGCGCGGCACTAGCTCCCGGGCTATCTCGATGTATTCCTCGCACCCTTGCTGCTTGAAAAATTCTTGGGCGTCTCGTGACTTGGGATCACGCAGATTTCCCTTAGCACTTAAGGAAGAAAGAACAGATCCAAGGCCCTCCGGCAAACTTGCGGCCTTCTCTATATCCGCAACGAGTGACTCTTGCCGGAGAACAACGTCCATCGCAAAAGGACCATCGACTGGTGCAATGCGGTAGTTGATGAGGACGTTCTTGTAGTTCTCTCCCGAGATGAGCCACTGCTTGAAGGGTATTTGGCGCTCCGGGCCGCGACGATACATCTTGTAGTAGTACTGCGATACGAGAAAATCCAACGGATCCCGGTGAATAGAGACCTTGGTGTAGGAAGAAAAGAGTTCTTCCCCCATATTTCTACAGATTCGCTGGCTGCGAATGTGGCTTGTGAACTTGCCCATAATCCGCGCGTTCGGATGGGCTTCGCCGTAGCGAGGGTCTAGATACTTCTCCCGCTGTCGGCGTCTGAAGTTCACTGGCCCTTGAAAGCCCAGCTCGGCTCGGATGAGTTCATCTCCCTCAGAAATATCGCAGACGATGTCGTCCGCATTGCAGTATTTCGATAGCGCTATTTCAAAGGATGTCCCACCGGTTTTCTTTGTCTTGACAAAGATCAACTTGAGCCCGTGACAGATAATCATGAGTCACTCCACCGTGACTGACTTGGCCAGGTTGCGAGGCTGGTCGACGTCGTGGCCCTTCGCCGTGGCCATCTCGCAGGCAAAGACTTGCAGTGGCACCGTGGCGACCAGTGGCTGCATCAGCGTCGGGGTCACTGGCAACCGGATGATGTGGTCGGCGTAGGAGTCCACCGACGTGTCACCTTCTTCAGCCAGCACAATCGTTCGCGCACCACGTGCCCGTACTTCTTGAATGTTGGAAACAATCTTGTCGTGCAGCATGGTGCTGCTGTTCGGTGACGGCACCACCACGATCACGGGTAGCCCCTCCTCCAGCAGCGCGATCGGCCCATGCTTCAACTCACCCGCCGCAAATCCCTCGGCATGCATGTAGGCGAGTTCCTTAAGTTTCAGCGCACCCTCCAGCGCCACCGGGAAGCCCACATGCCGGCCGATGAAAAGCACTGATCGCGAGTCCGCCAACTCTCGGGCAACGTCACGTACGTCTTCAACGGTGTCTAACACCAGATCCACCTTGCCCGGCATATCCGCCAGCTGATCCAAGATCCGGGTCACTTCGTCACCGAACATGTTGCCGCGCACTTGGGCCAGGTAGAGACCCACGAGATAGGCAGCGATGATTTGAGTGAGAAATGCTTTCGTGGACGCGACCGCGATTTCTGGACCCGCGTAGGTGTAAAGAACTGCGTCACTTTCCCGCGGGATGGTCGATCCGAGAGTGTTGCAGATCGCCAGCACCCGAGCACCTTGCTCCCGCGCGTAGCGCATTGCCATCAGCGTGTCCATGGTCTCCCCGGACTGTGAGATGGCGATGACCAGGGTGTTGCGACCTACGATGGGATCTCGGTAGCGGAACTCACTGGCGAGTTCCACTTCCACCGGGATTCTGGTCCAATGCTCGATCGCGTACTTCGCGACCAGCCCAGCGTGAAAAGCGGTCCCGCAGGCAACCACGACGATTTTGTCGATCTCGCGCAGTTCACTGTCGCTGATACGACTGTCGTCTAACTGCAACCGACCGTCCCGATCGATACGTCCGCGCATGGTGTCGGCCACCGCCCGCGGCTGCTCCGCGATCTCTTTGAGCATGAACAGGTCGTAGCCGCCCTTTTCCGCGGCCGAGGCATCCCAGTCCACGGTGAACGGTCGAGTCGCCACCGGTTCGCCGTAAAAGTCGGTCACTTCCACGCCATCGGCGGTCAACTCCACGACTTGGTCTTGACCTAGTTCGATGGCGTCACGAGTATGGGCGATGAAGGCGGCCACATCGCTAGCCAAGAAAGCCTCGCCGTCGCCGATACCCACCACCAGTGGTGAGTTGCGTCGTGCCCCCACGATGCGATCTGGTCGACGCGCATCCACCGCGACCAACGTAAATGCTCCCTTCAACCGCTGCGCCACCAGCCGCATCGCCTCAGCCAAATCATCACCTGTCTCCGGCAGCATGCGAGCCACCAAATGGGCGGCCACTTCGCTGTCAGTCTCCGAACTCAGCGGAATGCCCGCGTCTACGAGCTCCTCGCGGAGTTCGGCGAAGTTCTCAATAATCCCGTTGTGGATGATCGCGACTTTTCCGTCGGCAGACACATGCGGGTGAGCATTGCGATCGGTGGGACCACCGTGGGTGGCCCAGCGAGTGTGACCGATGCCAGTGTGGGACATCGGCGGGGACTCGTGTTCGAGTTCACTCTCGAGCACCTCGATCTTGCCGGCACGCTTGCGAGTCCACAGATCCTCATCCGCGACCAGCGCCACTCCCGCTGAGTCGTAGCCCCGATATTCCAGTCGGCGCAGTCCAGCCACCACAATGTCGAGGGCTGCTCCATTGCCGACGTATCCGACGATTCCACACATGAGGGAAAGCCTAGGGCCAAAGGACCCAGGTAGACGACATCACCCGGCGAGAGTTCAGGAGTCGAGAGCCAACTCAGTGCGCACTACCTCAGCCAACATCTCGGCGAAACGCTCCGCCTCCGCCTGAGTGGCTGCCTCCACCATGACCCGCACGAGTGGTTCGGTACCCGATGGCCGCAACAACACTCGACCGGTCTCACCCAGTTTTTCCTCGGCTGCTCGGACAGCGGTCGCAATCGCTTCGTTCTCCGGCATTCGCGACTTGTCCACACCAGGAACGTTGATCAGGATTTGCGGCAGTCGTTGCATTACTGCCGCGAGTTCAGCCAGCGAAGTCCCGGTGGCGGCAACTCGACTGAGCAGGTGGGCAGCCGTGAGAACGCCGTCACCGGTAGTGGCGTGATCGAGCAGAAGTACGTGACCGCTTTGTTCGCCACCCAGGTTGTAGCCAGCGGCCCGCATGGCTTCCAAAACATAGCGATCGCCAACAGCAGTCTCGACGACCGTGAGGCCTTGCCGCTGCATCGCCAGTTTGAACCCTAAGTTGGACATCACCGTGGCCACCACGGTGCTGTCGACTAGGTGACCGTTGTCTCGCATCGCCAGCGCGAGCACAGCCATGATTTGATCGCCATCGACGAAGTTGCCGGTTGCATCCACCGCCAGGCAGCGATCCGCATCGCCATCGTGGGCAATGCCTACATCTGCGCCCAATTCTTGTACCGCAGCGGCGAGGTCTGCCATATGGGTGGAGCCGCAACCGTCATTGATGTTGCAGCCATCCGGCTCGGTGTGAATCACCGATACCGTCGCCCCGAGTTCGCGGAGTACTCGCGGTGACGCGTCGCTGGCCGCGCCGTTTGCGCCGTCCACCACCACATGCAGGTCGTCGAGACGATGATCCACCGAAGCGACAACATGAGCCACATAGTCCGACAGTGGGTCACCCCCGATGCGAATACGGCCAACGTCGGCGCCGGTCGGGCCGGGCACCGAGGCAGTAATGGCCTGCTCAATGCGGTCTTCCACGTCATCTGCGAGTTTGCGACCACCGCGAGCAAAGATCTTGATGCCATTGTCGGGCATGGGGTTGTGCGAGGCGGATAACATCACCCCGAAATCCGCGCCAGTGGAATCCGTGAGGAAGGCGACTGCCGGAGTGGGCAGGACACCCACATCCCAGACATCAACACCAGCGGCAGCGATGCCCGCACAAACGGCAGCAGCCAAGAACTCACCACTTGCCCGGGGATCACGGCCGACGACCGCAGTGGCCCGACCACTACTGTTGCTGCCCAGTTCTCGCGCGGCAGCACCAGCGACAGCCAGAGCTAGTTCTGGCGTGAGATCGCGGTTGGCAAGCCCACGGACTCCATCGGTGCCGAATAGGCGACCCATCAGACGATCAGCGCTTGGAGTACTGCGGTGCCTTACGCGCCTTCTTAAGGCCGTACTTCTTGCGCTCCTTGACCCGAGCGTCGCGGCTGAGGAAACCAGCCTTCTTCAGCTCTGGCCGGAAGGCTTCAGTGTCGAAGTCGTTCAGTGCCCGCGCCACTGCTAGTCGCAACGCACCAGCCTGGCCGGAGGCGCCGCCACCGTGGATATTGGCGATGACGTCAAACTGACCCAACGTGCCGGTGAGCGCCAATGGGCTGGCCACCAGCTGCTGGTGCACCTTGTTGGGGAAGTACTCCGCCAACGTGCGACCGTTCACCTGCCACTCACCCGATCCGGCTACGATCCGAACCCGCGCCACGGCTTCCTTGCGACGCCCGGTGGCGGCCTCGCTGCCAGCGGTCACGGACACAGTGGGCACTGCCGGGGCAGCTTCCTCGGTCTGCTCAACCGCTTCGGTCTGCTCAACCTCTTCAGCCTGCTTAGTCATGCTGTCGTTCTCGCTCACTGGGCCACCTGGGTGATCTCGTAGGGTTGCGGCTGCTGCGCGCCATGCGGATGGTCCGGGCCACTGTAGACCTTCAACTTGGTCAACTGCTGCCGACCGAGAGTGTTGTGCGGCAGCATGCCACCCACCGCCTTCTCGATCAGCCGCCGCGGATTTTCTTCACGCAGTTCGCCGTAGGAGGTGCTGGACAAACCACCGGGATAGTTGGAGTGGCGGTAGTCCAATTTGTCGGTCGGCTTCGAGCCGCTCAACGCGACCTTGTTCGCATTGATGACGATGACAAAGTCGCCAGAATCGACGTGCGGCGCGAAGGTCGGCTTGTGCTTACCACGCAGCAACTTCGCTGCGTGGCTGGCAAGCCGGCCGAGCACTACGTCGGTGGCGTCGATGACATGCCACTGTCGCTCGACGTCACCCGGCTTGGGCGTGTAGGTGCGCACGTCTACTCCCTGACTAGTCCATGGTTCTTAGTTGCTGCAGCGGACCTGCCGCCGCGGGCGGCACTTGGCCGCACAGCAACCTCGTTATGGTACCCATGCCAAGTGCCAAGGGTCAAAGCCGATCCCACCACTTACCGCGTATCGATTCAGGAGTGGTAGGTGATCTCGGCCACACCCGCGGTGACACGAGTGCCCTTCTCTCCGGCCAGGATCCCCGGCAGATCCTCCAATGCTCCGATGACAGCTGATGCACCGGGGCGCTTTCGAGCGAAATCCGCCGCGGCCTCGACCTTGGGTCCCATCGACCCAGCCGGGAAATCAAACGCCTCCAGCGACTCCGGGGAGGCCTCTTTTATCCCTCGCTGATCGGGAGTCCCCCAATCCAGGTAGACCGCGTCAGCATCAGTGGCGATGACTAACAGGTCGGCCTCGAGATCGTCGGCCAACACCATTGAGGACCGATCTTTATCGATCACGGCTTCGACGCCGACGAGGTGCTTGGGGTTGAAGTCCCAGGGCCCTTCGACGTGGTCTTCTTTCTCGTACATCGTGGGGATTCCGCCACCACCGGTACAAACGACAACAGCACCCATATTCAGCAGCGTTTTGATCGGCTTGATTTCAAAAATCCGCTTGGGCTCCGGCGACGGCACCACCCGGCGCCAGACGTCACCGTCAGGCTTCACTATCCAGCCCCGCTCAGCGGCCAACCGGTTGGCATCTTCCTCGGTGTACACCGGACCGACAAACTTCGTCGGATCTGCCATGGCCGGATCATCGGCATCTACTTCGGTCATGGTGAGGATCGTGGCAATGGGCTTCTCGATCGGCAGCAGGTTGCCGAGTTCCTGCTCGATAAAGTAGCCAATCATTCCCTCCGTCTGAGCACCCAACACGTCAAACGGGTATTCGGATTCCTCCTCATAAGAGGATGCCTGCAGCGCTAGTAGACCGACCTGTGGACCATTACCGTGCGAAATGACTAGCTCATTCTCCATGGCAACTGGCGACAACGCCCGGCAAGCGATCCGCACGTTCTCTCGCTGGTTCTCTACCGTCATTGCCTCGCCACGCTTCTGCAACGCGTTTCCACCGAGAGCGACTACCACACGCATGTGATCCTCCGAAGATCGTTAGGGTTCGGGATTCTTCCGGCGCCAGCGTTGCAGATCGCGAGATTCGATGCGCGCTAGATTCCAGAAAATTCGCACTCCTACTTACGGCTGTTGACCGTCAGTTGGCTCGGCCGTACGCAGTTGGCGAGCCTCCCGGATACGCGCAGCCATTTCCGCCGGCGGCGGGTAGTCCACCCGCTGCAAGACCAGCCCGGCGGCGGGCATCACGCCGGCTGCCGAGTCCCGTTCCTGGGCGGACAGCACCGCCGCCACCCACTCCGGCGCTCGTCGCCCCTCACCCACAGCAACCAAAGCACCAACAACGGAGCGCACCATGGAATGACAAAACGCGTCCGCACCGATGTTGATAGTCAGCAGTCCGGGAGCTCCTCGGAGAACCGTGAGGTACAAAACGCGGCGGATTGTGGTCGCGCCGGCTTTCGCCCGACAGAAGGCCGCGAAGTCGTGCTCTCCAACGAGCGCTGCCGCTGCGGTGGCCATGCTCGACTCAGCCAGCGCACGGGGGTGAAAGACCACAAAGTTTCGCGTGAGTGGATCCCGTTGCTGCGGATCGTCACAGATCCGGTAGCTGTAGTGACGCGACAATGCCGCAAACCGAGCATCAAAGTCCGCTGGCGCAGCAGTGACCGCTCGACAGAAGACTTGCGGCCCCATCAGTCGATTCAGCTGTGCGACCAGGCCGTACCAGGTACGCCGTACTAGGGCTTGCTCCGGGATATCCGCATGCGCCACTTGGCCTCGGGCATGCACCCCCGCATCAGTACGCCCGGCGCAATGCACCGAGATCGGTTCACCGCAGACTTCAGCGAGCGCCGATTCCACCCGCTGCTGAACCGTGTCCAGTCCGGGTTGCCGGGCCCAGCCGGACAAACCGGTGCCGTCATAACCGAGGTCGAGCCGAATTCTGGTCCGACCAGGTGGCACAGCGCGCGGGTCAGCGCCCGGGCTGGTCACTTCGCGGCGTCATCCTCTTCCGAGTCCGACTCATCGTCGGCAGCTTCGGCGACAGCGGAGTCGTCGGCGGCGGCTGTCGGTTCTTCTGCTAACTCCTCGGACGCTTCCGGGGTCACCTCGTCGGCGGTCTCCTCGGTGGTTGACTCCTCGCTAGCGTCGGCGGCCTCGGCGGCAGCAGCCTCCTTGGCCGCCCGCTTGGTCGCAGCAGTCGCTTCAGCCACGGTCTGCTCCGCGAGCGGTTCTACCAGCTCGATGACCGCCATCGGGGCGTTGTCACCCTTGCGCGGACCGATCTTGGTAATCCGGGTGTAGCCACCTGGCCGACCGGCATAGCCGGGAGCGATCTCAGTGAACAACTCATGGACCACGGTGGGATCCTTGATAACCGCAGCGACCCGTCGACGGGAAGCCAGATCATCGCGCTTGGCCTTGGTGACCAACCGCTCGGCGAACGGCCGCAACCGCTTCGCCTTAGTCTCAGTGGTGGTAATTCGGCCGTGCTCGAACAGCGCGGTGGCCAGATTGGCCAGCATCAACCGCTGATGCGCCGGACTGCCCCCAAGACGGGCGCCCTTAGTTGGGGTAGGCATGACTACTCCTGACTCCTGTGGTTGCTTAGTACTGCTCAGTCTCGGCGAAGCCGCCGTCATCGTCGCCGTAGTAGACGACCTGCGACGGGTCGAAACCGGGCGGGCTGTCACGCAGCGCGAGGCCCATCTCGACCAGCTTGTCCTTGACCTCGTCGATGCTCTTACTGCCGAAGTTCCGGATATCCAACAGATCCGCTTCCGAGCGAGTAATCAACTCGCCTACGGTCTGGATACCTTCACGCTTGAGGCAGTTGTGCGAACGCACCGACAAGTTCAATGTATCAATCGAGGTCGCCAGTAGAGCGTTGTCCTCTTCCTCTTCAGGGGACGGCCCGAGATCGAGACCCTCGGCCTCGACGTTCAACTCCCGTGCCAGTCCGAACAGCTCAACGAGCGTCCGACCAGCAGAGGCAAGGGCATCGCGCGGCTCGATCGAGGGCTTAGTCGTCACGTCGACAACGAGGCGGTCATAGTCAGTGCGCTGTTCCACACGGGTGGCTTCTACCTTGTAGGTCACCTTCAACACTGGTGAGTAGATCGAGTCCACCGGGATCCGACCGATCTCACCGCCGGCATCCCGGGGCGGGGGCTGCGCGGTGACATAGCCACGACCAGCCTCAATGGTCAGCTCCATTTCCAACTGACCGCGATCGTCCAGTGAGGCGATCACGAGGTCCGGGTTGTGCACCTCGACACCAGCAGGCAACTGGATGTCGGCGGCGGTTACCAGCCCCGGTCCGGTCTTGGTGATGTAGGCGGTAGCCACGTCGTCGCCGTCGATGGAGACCACCAGCCCCTTGACGTTCAGGATGATCTCAATGACATCCTCTTTCACGCCTTCGATGGTGGAGAACTCATGCTGGACGCCATCAATCTTGATGCTGGTGACTGCAGCGCCGGGAATGCTGGATAGCAGCGTCCGACGCAGCGAGTTGCCCAACGTGTAGCCGAAGCCGGGTTCTAGCGGTTCCAAGACAAACTTGGAACGGTAGTCCGACAGCGTTTCCTCACGCAGAACGGGTCGCTTGGTGATGAGCACTTCTTTTTTCCTTTCCGTGGCCGCCCGCTATATGACGACCAAGATTGGTCGGGGCTGAGTAGCCCCGAAGATCACTTCGAGTAAAGCTCGACGATCAACTGTTCCTGCACGTCCGTATCGATCGCCTGCCGTTCCGGCAGTGAGTGGATCAGGATGCGCAGCTGAGTGGGGATCGCTTCCAGCCAACCCGGCACTTCGCGAAGACCAGCATCATTGATCGCCGCTAGGAAGGGAGTCAGCTCCCGGGAGGAAGCCTTCACTTCGACAATGTCGGTTGGGCTGACCCGGTAGGACGGAATGTCAACCTTGTGACCGTTGACGGTGAAGTGGCCGTGAAGCACCAACTGGCGCGCCATGTCACGCGAGGAGGCAAAGCCAGCCCGGTAGACAACATTGTCGAGGCGACTTTCCAAGATCCGCAGCAGGTTTTCGCCGGTTTTGCCGGGACGACGAGACGCCTCAGCGAAGTAGCCACGGAACTGCTTTTCCAGCACACCGTAGATACGAGCGCACTTCTGCTTTTCGCGCATCTGCAGCAAGTACTCTGACTCCTTGGGGCGGCGCGCCTGGCCGTGCATACCCGGCGGATAGGCTTTCCGCTCCAGCGGGCAGTTGGTGTAGCACTTGCTGCCCTTGAGGAACAGCTTGGTCTTCTCCCGGCGGCAACGCTTGCAGTCGGGTCCGGTGTATCGAGCCATCTAAATCTCTCTCCTGCTCAAACCCGGCGCCGCTTGGGCGGGCGGCAGCCGTTGAAGGCGATTGGGGTCACGTCGGAAATGGAGCCCACCTCCAGGCCAGTGGCCTGCAGTGAGCGGATCGCAGTCTCTCGACCGGAGCCCGGACCGCGTACGAATACGTCTACCTTGCGCATGCCGTGGTCCATGGCGCGTCGTGCAGCGGCCTCAGCGGCCATCTGTGCGGCAAACGGTGTGGACTTGCGGCTGCCCTTGAAACCCACCTGGCCAGCTGAGGACCAGGCGAGCACCGCTCCGGTCGGATCCGTAATGGTGATGATGGTGTTGTTGAACGTGCTCTTTATGTGAGCGTGCCCCTGGGCAACGTTCTTCTTCTCTTTGCGACGACTCTTTTTAGCGCCACTGCTCTTGGGAGGCATATATCTAGTTCTCTCCTACAACTCGTTGGTTGCGGCCTTAGGCCTTCTTCTTGCCTGCGACGGTCTTGCGCGGACCCTTGCGAGTACGAGCGTTGGTGTGAGTCCGTTGGCCGTGCACTGGGAGCCCGCGACGATGGCGGATTCCCTGGTAGCAGCCGATTTCCACCTTGCGGCGAATGTCAGCCTGAACTTCACGACGCAGGTCACCCTCGACCTGTAGATTCGCTTCAATCCAGTCGCGTAGTGCGATCAACTCGGGGTCACCGAGATCGTGAACCCGCAAGTTGGGGTCGATCCCAGTCTCGGCCAAGGCCTGCTTGGCCCGCGACCTTCCGACTCCGTAGATATAGGTGAGTGCTACCTCGACCCGCTTGTCGCGGGGCAGGTCAACACCGACTAGACGTGCCATCGGGCGATTTCCTTCTTCTGTCACGACGAGTCCTGCAGGTCACCAGTCCCACCGCCCGGTGGGTCTCCGGCCCGTCTGTCCGGAGGTGTCGTCCCGATCTGTACACGTAGCCGATCGGGGGTCGGGTGACCCGTTGTTTTGTGTCGCGCTAGGACTAACCTTGGCGCTGCTTGTGCCGCGGGTTGTCACAGATGACTCGGACAACGCCTTTGCGCCTGATGACGCGGCATTTGTCGCACATCGGCTTGACGCTCGGCTTGACCTTCATCTGAACTATTCCTCGCGAATCACTTGTACCGGTAGGTAATCCGACCGCGGGTGAGGTCGTACGGAGACAACTCCACAACGACACGGTCATCGGGCAGGATCCGGATGTAGTGCATCCGCATCTTCCCGCTGATGTGCGCTAGGACTTTGTGGCCATTGTCGAGCTCGACCCGGAACATTGCGTTAGGCAGGGATTCCACCACAACGCCTTCCAGTTCGATGGCGCCATCTTTCTTGGCCATTCCTCGACACGTCCTCGTCTCTGTACTTCCGGCCGCAACCGCTTCACCATTCCGGTTCCCCGCCGGTTGGACCGACGCGGACACTGATGGCGGATCAGCCCCTAGATCGACCGCACGACGTCACCGCTGCCGAAGCAGCGAGATCCGCTGAGAGATCGGTCAGGAAAACTGAACCGACCGCCAGTGTAGGGCATGGGGGCCGGGTGCGGAAACCTCGATCCGCTGTGACTAGCGTCTCATCCGATCTATCGGACGGCCAACCTCTACCGTAGCCCGTCCCACTCCTGCGCGGGGGAGGCAATCCCGCGGCGGGCAAGTTCCGCCGCACCCCCATCGGGGGCGGTCAATACCCAGGGACCACGGTCGGTCAGCGCAATCGTGTGTTCCCAGTGCGCAGCCGGGTTGCCGGCGTCAGTCGCGACGGTCCATTCGTCGGAAAGTACCGAGACTTCCGGGCTGCCCAGGGTCACCATCGGCTCGATAGCGATTGCCATACCTGACTTGAGACGCGGCCCCTTGCCGGGTGGGCCGAAGTTGGCCACCGACGGAGCCATATGCATCTGCGAGCCGATGCCGTGACCAACGTAGTCCCGCAGGATGCCGTACTCATTGCCGGCTTCTCGGATGCTGCCCTCCACGGCCGCTCCCACATTGCTCAGCCGGCCACCTACCGCGGCTGCACAAATGCCCTCCCAGAGTGACTCGCGGGTGGCCTCCGACAGCGCTGTCAGTTCCTCAGCAACCTCCCCGACTGGCACAGTGACTGCCGCATCGCCGTGCCAACCGGACACGATGGCCCCGCAGTCGATCGAGACGAGGTCGCCAGCAACCAACTCGCGATCACCTGGAATGCCATGGACAACCTCGTCATTGACCGACACACAGATGACGGCTGGAAAGCCGAAATAGCCGAGGAAAGAAGGTTCGGCTCCGGCGGCACCGATGACATCTGCCGCCACCTGATCCAGCTCTGCAGTGGTCACCCCAGGGCGTACCGCAGCAGTACAAGCTTGGAGGGCGTCGGAGACAACCAGACCGGCGGCCCGCATCTTCACAAGTTGTTCTAGGGACTTTCGTTCAATAGCCCCAGGTCGGCGAAACACCTTAGCCGCGCAGCGCCGCCAGGATCCGCTCGCTCACTTCGTCGATGCCACCCATGCCGTCTACCTGTACCAGGATGCCCTGGTCGGAGTACAGCGCAATCAATGGCTCGGTCTCGGCAGCGTAGACCTCCATCCGACGCCGAATGACATCTTCGGTGTCATCGGCTCGGCCTTCGGTCTCGGCTCGCTTCAACAGCCGCTGGATAACCTCTTCGGTATTGACGGTGATCTCCACCGCACGCTCCAGCGGACGACTCGCTGCTTCGAGCAGTCGGTTCAACTCGTGCAGTTGATCGACGGTGCGAGGGTAGCCATCGAGCAGAAAGCCTGGTTCGGTGTCGGGCTGTGCGAGCCGATCGGCCACCATGCCATTGACCACGCTGTCCGGCACGTACTCACCACGGTCCATGTAACCTTTGGCTTCGCGGCCGAGCTCGGTGCCCTGACCCACGTTCTCGCGGAAGATTGCACCGGTGGAGATGTGTGGAATGCCGAAAGACTCGGCGACGACTGTTGCTTGAGTGCCCTTCCCTGCTCCGGGAGGACCCATGATGACCATACGCATTAGCGGAGGAACCCTTCGTAGTTGCGCTGCTGGAGCTGCGACTCGATCTGTTTAACCGTATCCAAGCCGACTCCGACCATGATCAGCAAGCTGGTGCCCCCAAATACGAAGTTTGAGGAGACTCCGAGGCCGCCAAATGCCAATACTGGGAGCACTGCGATGGCCGCCAAGTAGAGCGAACCAGGTGCGGTCAGCCGGCTCAGCACGTACTCCAAGTACTGCGCAGTGGGTCGTCCCGGCCGGATACCCGGAATGAAGCCGTTGCTCTTGTTCAGATTTTCGGCCACCTCGGTCGGGTTGAACGTAATCGAGACGTAGAAGTAGCAGAAGAAGATCGTGAGCAAGCCGAACGTGAGTAGGTAGACCGGCGAGGTACCACTCTGGAAGTTCTGCAGCACAAACTGCGCGATCGCCCCATCGGATCCACTCAGGTTCACGATCAACGTCGGCACGAACAGGATCGAGGACGCGAAGATCACCGGGATCACGCCAGCCATGTTCACCTTCATCGGAATGTAGGTGGAGGCGCCGCCATAGAACTTTCGGCCTACCTGATTGCGGCCATGCTGCACCGGAATCCGACGCTGGGCCTGTTCCACAAAGACCACCAACGCAACAACCGCTACACCGACCGCCAAGGTGAGGCCGAAGGCCAACGGACCGTACTGGGAGTAGATGCTCAAGAACTGCTGCGGCATCACCGCAATGATGGAGCAGAAGATCAAGATCGACATACCGTTGCCGATACCGCGATCCGTGATCAACTCACCCAGCCACATGATGGTCGCGGTGCCAGCAGTCATGGTCAGCACCATTACTGCCATCTGCGACACCGACGTGTCCGGGATTACCCGCTCGTTACAGCCCTGGAAGAGCTGGCCCGGGGTGCGAGCCAACGCCAGAATGCTGGCCGACTGCAACACTGCCAATCCCACGGTCAAGTAGCGGGTGTACTGCGTGATCCTGGCCTGGCCGGCCTGGCCTTCCTTGCGCAACTTCTCCAGCCGAGGGATCACGACCGCCAACAACTGCAGGATGATCGATGCAGTGATGTAGGGCATGATGCCGAGCGCGAACACGCTCAACTGCAGCAACGCGCCACCGCTGAACAGGTTGATCAAGGCGTACAGGTCTTGGTTTTGCACCAGGGTTACGCAACGCTGCACCGCGGTGTAATCCACCCCGGGAACCGGCACGACGGAGCCGAGTCGGAACAACGCAATCATTCCCAGGGCGAAAAGCAACTTTCGGCGTAGGTCCGGAGTCCGGAACGCCGCAGCGAATGCACTGAGCACCGAGTTCCTCCCGGCAGTACTAGGGGTCCATGGTCGGTCGAGGCTGGCGCCCCACCGACATCGGCAAGGCTACCAGCGGTTGCCGTTGCTGGGGTCAGCCGGCGGTGAAAGAACCACCAGCGGCGGTTATCTTTTCGACTGCGGACTTCGATGCGGCAGTCGCCGTCACGTTGACGACAACCTCGATAGCACCATTACCCAGGATCTTGACTGGGTGGTTGGCTCGCACCGCACCCTTGGCCACCAGGTCAGCAATGGTTACCTCGCCGCCGTCGGGGAACAGTTCGCCCAACCGGGAAACGTTGACGGCTTGGTACTCGGTGCGGAACGGGTTCGTGAACCCCTTCAGCTTCGGAATCCGCATATGAAGCGGCATCTGACCGCCCTCGAATCCTGCGGGAACCTGACCCCTGGCCTTCGTACCTTTAGTACCTCGACCCGCGGTCTTGCCCTTGGAAGCTTCGCCGCGGCCCTTGCGGGTCGGCGCCTTCTTGGCACCCGGAGCGGGGCGCAGGTGATGCTGCTTGATCATCAGTCTGTCTCCTCAACTTCCACCAGATGCGAAACGGTCGTGACCATTCCGCGAATCTCGGGGCGATCCGGCTTGACGACACTGTCGCCGATCCGCTTCAACCCCAGGGAGCGCATGCTTTCGCGCTGCGCCTTCGTGCCACCGATAACCGATCGGCGCTGGGTTACCTTCAGCGAAGCCATTAGGACTTCACCTCCGCCATTGCCCGGCGCATCGCCTCCGGTGCGACATCTTCCAGCGGCAGTCCGCGACGGGCTGCTACCTGCTCCGGACGCTCCAGGCTCCGCAACGCAGACACCGTGGCATGCACGATGTTGATGGCATTGTCGGAACCCAGCGACTTGCTGAGCACATCGGCGATACCCGCGCACTCCAACACTGCACGCACCGGACCACCGGCGATCACACCAGTACCGGGGGCAGCCGGTCGCAACATTACCTGCCCCGCTGAGTCCTCGCCCATCACCGGATGCGGGATCGTTCCCTGAATCCGAGGCACCGTGAAGAGGCTCTTCTTGGCGATCTCCACACCCTTGGCGATTGCCGCGGGCACTTCTTTCGCCTTGCCGTAGCCGACACCTACCCGGCCGTCGCCGTCGCCGACGACCACCAATGCGGTGAAACTGAACCGGCGGCCGCCCTTGACGACCTTGGAAACGCGGTTAATCGCAACCACGCGCTCCAGATACTGATTCCGGTCGTCCCTGCCACCCCGGTCTTTGCGTTCCCGGCGCTCTCCGCCTCTACGCTGTGCTGCCATAAGTCGATCCTCTTCCTCAGAAATCCAGTCCGCCCTCACGGGCGGCATCTGCCAGGGCCGCAATTCGGCCGGTGTAACGGTTACCAGCGCGGTCGAACACGACCGCCCCAATACCTGCGGACTTGGCCCGGTCGGCGATCAAGTCGCCAACCTGCTTGGCCTGCGCGGTCTTGTCGCCACTACCCCGGACGCCCTCCTCCATGGTGGAGGCGGAGACCAGTGTGCGGGACTCGTCGTCGTTGACGATCTGCACAAAAAGATGACGGGCGGACCGGTTGACCACCATGCGCGGTCGTTCGGCACTGCCACGCACCTTCTTGCGTACGCGAGTGTGGCGGCGCTGCCGCCCGACCCGGGTCGGATCCCCGGAACCCAGCTTGGCTACTACAGCCATGACTATTTCCCTGCCTTCCCGGCCTTGCGGCGAATGTGCTCGTCGGCGTAACGCACGCCCTTGCCCTTGTAGGGCTCGGGAGCACGCAGTTTGCGAATGTTGGCAGCAACCTCACCAACGAGTTGTTTGTCGATGCCATTGATGTGGAACCGGGTCGGGGTTTCCACCTGAAAGGTGATTCCGTCCGGCGCCTCGTAGTTGATCGGATGGCTGAAGCCCAGAGCCAGTTCAAGCCCGTTGCCCTTCGCCTGTACCCGGTAGCCGGTCCCGACAACCTCGAGAGTCTTGCTGTAGCCCTCAGTCACACCGACCACCATGTTGTTGACCAACGTGCGGGTCAAGCCGTGCAGTTGCTTGCTGCGGCGCTCATCATCGGGGCGAGCCACGCGCACCTCGTTGTCAGCGACCTCAACGGCGATCGGTTCCGAGACTGCCAGGCTGAGTTCACCCTTCGGGCCCTTCACCATGACCTGTTGACCAGACACGGTGACCTGAACCGCAGAAGGGATTTCGACGGGTAGCCGTCCAATTCTCGACATAACGCCTCCCTCACCAAACGTAGGCGAGGACTTCCCCGCCAGTCTTGTTCTTCGCGGCCTGGCGCTGAGTGACCAGACCTCCGGACGTAGAAATGATCGCGATACCCAAACCACCAAGTACTTTCGGCAACTCGGTGCTCTTGGCGTACACCCGTAGTCCGGGCTTGGACACCCGGCGCAGCCCAGCAATCGAGCGCTCGCGTGATGGCCCGAACTTCAGCGAGATCGTCAGTGTCTGACCAACCCGAGCCTCGCCAACTTCGTAGTCAGCGATGTAGCCCTCCTGCTTGAGGATGTCAGCAATCCCGACCTTGATCTTCGACGACGGCATGCTAACTGACTCGTGATACGCGGAGTTCGCGTTCCGGAGTCGCGCCAACATGTCTGCGATCGGATCTGTCATTGTCATGGCCTCTACCGGCCCTTCCTCACTGTGGTTTCCTTGGGGACCTACAGCGTCGTTTCTTTTACCAACTGCTCTTTGTGATGCCCGGCAACTCGCCGCGGTGCGCCATTTCGCGGAAGCACACGCGGCACAGGCCGAACTTGCGGTATACCGAGTGCGGCCGGCCACAACGGGTGCAACGGGTGTAGCCGCGCACCTTGAACTTCTGCTTGCCGTTCGCTTTATTGACTAGTGCTTTTTTCGCCACGTCATTTCTCCTTGAACGGGAAGCCCAGCTGCCGCAGCAGCGCGCGTCCCTCGTCATCGGTTTGGGCGGTGGTCACCACCGTGATGTCCATTCCTCGCGACCGGTCGATCTTGTCGGCATCGATCTCGTGGAACATGACCTGCTCGGTGAGGCCAAAGGTGTAGTTACCGTTCCCATCGAACTGTTTACTAGACAGGCCGCGGAAGTCACGGATTCGCGGCAATGCCAGCGACAACAACCGATCCAGGAACTCCCACATCCGGTCACCGCGCAGTGTCACCTTGGCGCCGATCGGCTGCCCCTCGCGCAGTTTGAACTGCGCAATGGAGTTTTTGGCCCGGGTGACGCGTGGCCGCTGGCCGGTGATGGCAGTCAGGTCGGTGATGGCACCTTCGATCAACTTACTGTCGCGGGCGGCGTCACCGACTCCCATGTTCACCACGACCTTCTCGACCTTGGGAACCTGCATGACATTCTGGTAGCCGAACTCCTCGGTGAGCGCCGCAATGCTTTCACTGCGGTACTGCTCCTTGAGTCGGGGCATCTGCTGGGTTTCGCTCATCACACTTCCTTGCCCGTACGCTTGCTGTACCGGACTCCCCGGGTGCCGGTGTAAGTTGACCCGTCGGGACGCTGCTTCTCGACGTCCTCGCGACGGAAGCCCACTCGAGTGGGACGGCCGTCTTCGGGATCAATCAGCATCACGTTGGACACATGGATCGGGGCTTCCTGGTTCACAATGCCGCCAGACTTGGCGCCGCGGTTGTCCTGCCCGACTCGGGTGTGCCGAGTGACGCGGTTAATCCCTTCAACGATTACCTGATCTGACTCCGACAAGACTGTGAGCACCTTGCCTTCCAGGCCGCGGTCTTTGCCTGCGATTACCTGGACTTCATCACCGGTGCGAATCGACATAGCCATCACAGCACCTCCGGGGCCAACGAGACGATCTTCATGAACTTCTTGTCTCGCAACTCGCGACCCACGGGGCCGAAGATACGAGTACCGCGCAGCTCACCATCGGTCTTCAACACAACTGCCGCGTTGTCGTCGAATCGGATGTAGGAACCGTCGGGACGACGGCGCTGCTTGCGAGTGCGCACCACAACGGCACGCACCACTTCACCCTTTTTCACGTTGCCACCTGGGATGGCGTCTTTGACACTGCATACGATCTCGTCACCGATACCGGCGTAGCGCCGGCCGGAACCGCCGAGCACTCTGATGCAGAGCAGCTCCTTGGCGCCGGTGTTATCCGCCACCCGAAGCCGTGACTCCTGCTGAATCATCTGTCTATCTCCTGATACCTAGCGCCGGGCCTACTTGGCTTTCTCGAGGATCTCGACTACCCGCCAGCGCTTTGTCGCCGACGTGGGTCGGGTCTCCATGAGCAGAACGCGGTCGCCGGGGGCGGCCTCGTTGTTGGCGTCATGTGCCTTCAGTTTGCTGGTGCGACGCACCACCTTGCCGTATAGCGGGTGCTTGAACCGGTCCTCGACCGCCACCACGACTGTCTTGTCCATCTTGTCACTCACCACTAGGCCCTCGCGGGTCTTGCGATAGCCGCGCCCGGTGGCCTCAGTCTTGTCTTGGGTCACTGCTTCCTCCGTCATGCGGCACCATCCTGATCCTCGTCGAGTGTGGTGATGCCCAACTCTCGCTCGCGCAACACGGTGTAGATGCGCGCGATATCCCGGCGGACTGCCCGCAGCCGGCCATGGCTTTCCAACTGGCCAGTCGCGGATTGGAACCGCAGGTTGAACAACTCGGTCTTGTGCTCCGCCAGGGTGTTCTCCAGCTCGTCATCAGCAAGCTTGCGGAGATCAGCGGTCTTGGTTGCAGCCATCAGCCCTCACTCATATCTCGTCGCACGATCCGGCACTTCAGCGGCAGTTTGTGTGCGGCGCGCTCGAGTGCCTCGCGGGCAATCTCTTCATCGGGGTAGGACAGTTCGAACATCACTCGCCCGGGCTTCACGTTGGCTACCCACCATTCCGGTGAGCCCTTACCCGAACCCATCCGGGTTTCCGCTGGCTTCTTGGTCAGCGGCCGGTCTGGGTAAATGTTGATCCACAGTCGGCCGCCACGACGAACCCGTCGGTTGATGGCGATACGAGCTGCTTCGATCTGTCGGTTGGTGACGTAGGCGGGGGTGATGGCTTGCAGGCCCCACTCGCCGTTCACAACTTTGGTGCCGCCCTTGGCGACACCACGCCTGCTCGGGTGGTGCTGCTTGCGGTGCTTCACCCTGCGCGGGATGAGCATGACTCAGCCCTCCGTTCCTGCTGCGGCCTCGGGAGCCGCGGTTGCTGCTGCCTCGGGCGCAGCCGCTGGCTGCTGACCCTCGCCACGATCTGAACGACGGTCCCGGTCACCCCGGTCACGACGTCCACCGCGACCACGCGAGGAGCGACCCATGAGCTTCTGCGCTTCCGCCTGCTCGCGATCAGCTCGGGTAACCGGCGCCTCGCCCCGGTACACCCACACCTTCACGCCAATCCGGCCGAAAGTGGTGTGCGCCTCGGCGAAGCCGTAGTCGATATTGGCCCGCAGCGTGTGCAGCGGTACCCGACCCTCGCGGTAGAACTCGGTGCGGCTCATTTCTGCGCCGCCCAATCGACCGGAGACCTGGATTCGAATGCCCTGAGCGCCAGCTTTCAGCGTGGACTGCAAGGCCCGGCGCATGGCCCGCCGGAAGGCCACTCGGCCCGCCAACTGCTCTGCGACTGCCTGGGCCACCAGCTGTGCCTCAACTTCGGGGTCTTTGACCTCGATGACGTTGACCTGCACCTGCTTGCCGGAGATCTTTTCCAGCTCTCGCTTCAGCGCGTCAGTCTCCTTGCCACCGCGGCCGATGACGATACCCGGCCGAGCGGTGTGAACCCACAGCTCAACGCGGCCCTGGCTGCGTTGAATAGTCACTTTGCTGATCGCGGCTCGCGGCATCCGGTCGGCGATCAGCCGACGGATCTTCACGTCCTCTTCCACATAGTCCCGGTAACGCTGACCCGGCTTGTGGCCGTCGGCGTACCAGTTGGAGACGTAGTCGGCGGTGTAGCCGAGCCGGAATCCGTGCGGATGGATCTTCTGGCCCATGGGATCAGCCCCTCTTCCTGCTGTCGGTCGCCGAGTCAGCGTCGGCGACCACGATCGTGATGTGGCTGGAACGTTTGCGGATGCGGTAAGCCCGGCCCTGCGCCCGCGGCTGGATTCGCTTCATTGTGGGCCCTTCATCAACGTAGGCCTCGGCGATCACCAACTCACGCTCGTCCATCTGGTGATTGTTGGCGGCATTGGCGATGGCGCTATTCAGCACCTTCAGTACCGGCTCACTGGCGGCCTGCGGCGCAAACTGCAAAACGGCCTGCGCCTCCGCAGTTGGCAAACCGCGGATCAGATCCACCACGCGCCGGGCCTTCATCGGGGATACCCGTACCCGGCGAGCCTGGGCTCTGGCTTCCATGACGTACCTCTCGTTCCTGCGATCCAGGCGCTTAAACGCGCCGGGCCTTTCTGTCGTCCTTGATGTGCCCCTTGAAGGTGCGCGTCGGCGCGAACTCGCCGAGCTTGTGCCCGACCATGTTCTCGCTGACAAACACCGGCACGTGCTTGCGTCCATCATGTACTGCGATGGTGTGACCGATCATGTCCGGAACGATCATCGACCGCCGCGACCACGTCTTGATGACGTTGCGACTGCCCGATTCGTTCTGCGACTCCACCTTGGTGAACAGGTGCTGGTCCACGAACGGACCTTTCTTAAGACTACGTGGCATCTTCTACTTCCCTCAGCGCTTCTTGCCGGTCTTGCGGCGGCGGACGATGTACTTGTCGCTTGGCTTGCCCGGACGCCGGGTGCGACCTTCCGGTCGACCGTTCGGGTTCACCGGATGGCGGCCACCGGAGGTTTTCCCCTCGCCACCACCGTGCGGATGGTCAACCGGGTTCATGGCGACACCACGAACCGTAGGACGCTTGCCCTTCCAGCGTTTGCGGCCGGCTTTACCCCAGTTGATGTTGCCCTGCTCGGCATTGCCAACTTCACCGATCGTCGCCCGGCAGCGGGCGTCAACGTTGCGGATCTCACCGGACGGCATCCGGAGTTGGGCCATGCCACCGTCCTTCGCAACCAACTGGATTCGAGAGCCAGCGGAACGGGCCAACTTGGCGCCACCCCCGGGCTTCAATTCCACGGCGTGGATGACGGTACCGACGGGGATGTTGCGTAGCGGCAGGTTGTTTCCGGCCTTGATATCAGCCGAAGGACCCGTCTCGACGACGTCGCCCTGCTTTAGCTTGTCCGGTGCGATGATGTATCGCTTGGTGCCATCCACGTAATGCAACAGTGCGATGCGGGCAGTCCGGTTGGGGTCGTACTCGATGTGAGCAACCTTCGCGTTCACGCCATCCTTATCCGCGCGACGGAAGTCGATCACTCGGTAAGCCCGCTTGTGACCACCGCCCTGGTGCCGGGTCGTGATCTTGCCGGAGTTGTTGCGACCGCCCTTCTTGGGGAGTGGTCGAGTCAACGACTTTTCCGGTTCAGTGCGGGTGACTTCGGAGAAGTCAGACACGCTGGAACCCCGGCGACCGGGGGTCGTCGGCTTGTACCTGCGAATACCCATAGCTAATGCCTTCCGATTCTGCGGCCGGTCAACTGACCGGTCCTCCGAAGATGTCGATGCGGTCGCCCGGTGCCACCGAAACGATGGCCCGCTTGGTGTCGGGGCGCTTGCCGAACCCAGTGCGGGTCCGGGTGCGCTTGCCGGCGCGATTCATAGTGTTGACCTTGGTGACCGTCACGCCGAAGACTTCCTCCACAGCGATTTTGATCTGAGTCTTATTCGCACTGCGCGGCACGACGAAGGTGTACTTGTTGCCGTCCAGCAACTCGTAACTCTTCTCCGACACCACCGGGGCGATCAGGATGTCGCGGGGGTCGTTGATCCTCATGACTCCTCCTCGGTCTTCTCGTCAGCCGCGGCCTCGGACTGCTCATCCGCTGCCACTAGTTCTTCTGCCTTGGCCTCAGCCGGCTTGGCTGCCTTCTCGGCTGCCTTCTTGGCCGGCTTCTTGGCCGACTCTTCTGCGGCGGCTGGGGCGGCTTCCGCCGAACCGCGGCCGAGGAAAGCCGCTAAGGCCGCCTCGCTGAACACAATGCGGTCGCTGACGACTGCGTCGTAGGCGTTCAACTGATCTGCGGCCACCAGGCTGATCGCCGCGACATTGCGTAGCGAGCGCCAGGCGCTTTCTTCGTCTCGGGCTAAAACCACCAAAAGCCGACCCTCATCGCGCCAGTCACCCAGCACGGCCAGCGCCTCCTTGGTGGAGGGAGCATCACCAGCGACGAAGGACGACACCACGCCGATCCGGTCCTCACGAGCCCGATCTGAGAGCACGCCACGCAGCGCAGCGACCTTCATCTTCTTCGGGGTGCGCTGGCTGTAGTCCCGCGGAGTCGGGCCATGCACCACGCCGCCACCGGCGAACTGCGGTGCACGGATGGAGCCCTGCCGAGCGCGGCCGGTGCCCTTCTGCCGATACGGCTTGCGGCCGCCACCGGCAACTTCGCTGCGGTCTTTGGCCTTGTGATTGCCACTGCGAGCCGCGGCCAACTGGCCCACGACCACCTGATGAATCAGCGGAATGCTTGCGGTCGCATCAAAAATCTCGGCGGGCAGTTCGACGGAGCCGCCGGTGCCCTCCGGGGTGCGAATATCAATGGATGCCATCACTCGCCGCCCTTCGTTGCGCTGCGTACCAGCACTACTGCGCCAGCAGGACCCGGAATGGCACCGCGGATCAGCATGATCCCGGTTTCCGGATCGATCTTTTGCACCTTCAAGTTCAAGGTGGTTTGCCGCTCGCCGCCGGAACGACCAGCCATGCGCAGGCCACGGAAAACACGTCCCGGGGTGGCACAGGCGCCGATCGAACCTGGCTTGCGGTGATTGCGCTTCTGACCGTGGCTAGCGCCAACACCCGAGAAGCCGTGCCGCTTCATAACGCCGGTGAATCCCTTGCCCTTGGTGCGACCGGTGACATCCACCCGTGCGCCCTCATCGAACAGGGATAGGTCGAGCTCTTGGCCTACCTCGAGCTCACTGGCATCCTCGGTGCGCACTTCGACCACGTGACGACGTGGGGTGACCCCAGCCTTGGCGAAGTGACCCGCCATGGGTTTGTTTACCTTGCGCGGGTCAATCGCGCCGTAACCCAACTGCACGGCGCTGTAGCCGTCGGTCTCTGGATTGCGAACCTGAGTGACCACGCACGGACCCAGTTTGACGGCAGTGACCGGAACAACCCGGTTCTCCTCGTCCCATACCTGAGTCATGCCGAGCTTGGTACCCAGCAGTCCTTGAACTCCGCTCATGTCGTTAGCCCTTGATCTCAATCGCGACGCCCGAAGGGAGGTCGAGACGCATCAGTGCGTCGACCGTCTTGGGGGTCGGGTCGATGATGTCGATCAGCCGCTTGTGTGTCCGCATCTCGAAATGCTCACGGCTGTCCTTGTACTTGTGCGGTGACCGAATAACGCAGTACACGTTCTTCTCGGTCGGCAGCGGCACCGGACCGGCAATGCGCGCACCGGTGCGCGTGGCAGTCTCAACGATCCGGCGGGCCGACTTGTCAATGACGTCGTGGTCGTAGGCCTTCAGCCGGATGCGGATTTTCTGTTCCGCCATAG
>JAHZLH010000055.1 GCA_022599915.1 Actinomycetes bacterium | reverse complement strand
GCTAGCCGTTGGCGGGCAGCGTCGGGACTGCCGCGGGGGGCTTCAGCCGAACCGAGGCGGCCTTGCTGGTACCGGCATCATTCGCGGCCCGGACCTGCACCTTGACAGCCGCATCATTTCGGGTGGCCCCAGTCAACGACTTACGTACCTTCTTGGCATCCAACAAGTCCAGCCGGACCTTCTTCGCCTGCGGACCCACCGCTACCGACCGCCAACTGGCCCAACTCTTAGCACGAGTCTTATCCGCAGCCAGCACCTTGAACCGCCACTGAACCTTCGTCGGCCGCGCATCAGCCTCACCAGACAGCCGCAACCTCAACCGCAAACTCTTGGCATTGCCGTTGCCAGTCGCCAACTTCTTCTTCAACTTAGCCAACGCCTTACCTACGTTCGGCGGTACAGCAGGCGGCAACAACACCGCACCCGGCTGCGGCTGCGTCACCGGCGCAGCATCGGCGGGCGCCGGATCAGCCGGTGCCGGAACAGCCGGTGCCGGAACAGCGGGTGCCGGCGGAGTGGTGGGCGCCGGCGGAGCCGGAGCGGAGGCCGGGACAAACTTCGCAAAAAAAGCATCCGAGCTGCCCGCGCTGGTGAGCGTGGTGGATCCGAAGGTAGTGGTGTCCCGGAACATCCCAGTCACGAATGCCGAGCCGTCAGACAAGGTGCTGATGTCGTAGCCCCAATCATCCCCGTCGTCCCCTGCACTCGTCGCCCACAGGTACTCGCCGTCGGGGTCGAGCTTCGCGACGAAAACATCGTAATCATCCGCACCCCCCGTACTGGTGAGGGTGGTGGATCCGAACGCGGCCGTACCCCGGAACATCCCAGTCACGAATGCCGAGCCGTCAGACAGGGCACTGATGCCGTAGCCAAGGTCCCATTCGGTGCCCCCCGCCTGCGTGACCCACACATAGTTGCCAGCGGCGTCAAGCTTCGCAACGAACACATCACTATCCCCTGCGCTGGTGAGGGTGGTGGATCCGAATATGGCGGTGCCGCCGAACCATCCGGTCACGATCGACGAACCATCAGACAACGTGCGGATGCCATTGCCACGTGCGAAAGAGCCACCCCCCGCACTCTTAGCCCACACGAACTTGCCATCGGAGTCCAGCTTCGCCACGAACGCATCAGAAGACCCACTGCTAGTGACAGAGAAAGAGCCGAAGGTAGCGGTGCCCCCAAACGTGCCGGTGATGAACGACGAACCATCAGAGGCCGTACTGACACCCCACGATGCCTGATGACCGGAACCGCCCACCGCCTTCGCCCATACATACTCACCTGCGGCATCAAGCTTCGCGACGAAGCCGTTCGAGCTCGTTTCATTCGGCAGCGTGGTGGATCCAAACGTGGCGCCCTGCGTGTACGACCCGGTCACGATCGACGAACCATCAGACAAAGCACTGACGCTGTGGCCCGTGTCCAAGCCGCCACCCCCCGCACTCTTAGCCCACACAAAGTTGCCATCGGAGTCCAACTTCGCGACGAACACGTCATAGTCATTCGTGCCCCCCGTACTGGTGAGGTTGGTGGATCCAAACGTGACAGTGCCCTGGAAAAGCCCAGTCACGATCGACGAACCATCAGACAGCGTGCTGACTGCACGGGCAGCATCCGTGCTGCTGCCCCCCACCTGCGTAACCCACACATACTCACCGTCGGAGTCGAGCTTCGCGACGAAAACATCCCAACTACCTGCACTCGTCAGCGTGGTAGATCCAAAAGTAGCGACCCCTTCGAAGTACCCAGTCACAATCGACGAACCATCAGGCAGAGCACTGACACCCTCACCCAGACTTTCACCACTGTCCCCCACCTGCGTTACCCACGGCACACTAACTGCAGCGAGCGATGCTCCTGCCCACAGCGCGCTGAAGACCAGCGCCGCGACGATCGTGACAGCAGCGGGGACAACCCGGCTTCGGCGGACCGACAGATTCATAGAACCCTCCAGACGCACTAGGTACCAACTACACGGTGGTCTTAGCCACCCGCATCGGTCTAGCCAGAACTGGCAATCTTGAGGTTGCCTTGAGGAAGGCAAAAGAAAAGACGGCGGGCATTCGCCGCACGATGGCTGGCAGCGATTGATCCTGTCCATGCGGACAGCGGCAGTCAACACGTTCGGGTGCACACCAGAGCCGGTACCACGGAACCGGAGCCAGTGCTTCGCATCCAAGAGTCGAAGCTAGCCGTTGGCGGGCAGAGTCGGGACTGCCGCGCGTGGCTTAGACCGAAGCGAGGCAGTCCCCCGTGGACCTATCACTCGGTCAACAGACCGACCAACCCACCAGCCCGCTGCTTGTTGTACTTCGAGAAGAAGCCGCCAACAAGCACCGTGCCATCGGGTCGCAGCGCAGAGGCGCTGACCGAACCATTGAAGCCCGAGCCGGCCTTGAACGACTTGTCACGTGCGCCGTCTTTCTTTAGCTGAGCAACTCCGGGGGCCTTCTTACCTCGATATTTTTCGAAGTTTCCGACCACAACCACCCGGTTGTTCGGCTGTATCGAAACCGAGTTGACCTGACCGTCGAAGCCCTTGCCAGTACTGAACAACTTCGACAGCCAGCCATTGTCGCCGACATGAACCAGATTGACCGCGCGCATCTCATCGTATTGCGAAAACGAACCGCCGATGAGGAAGCCTCTGCGGTATTTCTGCATGGAGTAGACCCCACCTACTGCGGAGCCGAATCCGCTACCGACATCGAACTCGGAATCCACCGATCCATCACTGTTGACCTGCACCAGCCCGCCACCGGAGGACGATCCGTAGCTGGGGAAAGTACCACCGACCAGAGCCTTGCCATTCTTCAACTTCAGCAAACTTTGCACTGATCCTGGCTGAAGATCGGCCGGGGCAGCGAACGAGGTATCGAGAGTCGCATCTGGGTTTAGTTTCACCAGGCCACCAGTGACCGCCTGCGAACCATATGAGGTGAAAAAGCCTGCCACCAACAGGCTTCCGTTCCGCATCAGCGCCATGGCACTGACCTGGTCATTGAACTCTGCTGGCTGGTAGCTGGTGTCGAGCGAACCATCGGCATTCAACCGCGCGATATTGCCCATCGCTTGACCGCCGTAGGTCGTGAAATTTCCGCCGATCAGCAGTTTGCCGTCATTCAGGGGAATGATGCTCTCGACTGGCCCATTGGGACCTGAGCCAGGCTTGAAACTCTTGTCCCGTTTTCCCTTGCTCTTCAACCTGATCAATCCGGGGGCTCGCTTGCCCTGATATTCGGTGAAGTAGCCGGACACCACCGACTTGTTGCCGTCGCCGGGTATCGCGATCGCTAGCGCAGCAGTCGGCGGGTTCGGTGAAGAGAGGCCGCTACCGGTATCGAACCTCGGATTCACTTCACCCGCTGACCCGTCGGCCCGCGCGCTTGTTGGACCGATCGCTAGCGATAGCGCGACTAATGCCGCGCCCAGCGCAGAGACTAGGAGCAACGAGCGAGTGGATGAATTCAAGGCCGGAGCATCGCTTCTTTTCATACCGCGAACCTACTCACCGCCAGATGCAAAAGCCAATTCCTCGCACTGGTAATAACCACCCGTCACCCCGGCGACCGTGAACAGAGCCGAATCTGCCAGTTCCTGATGACACTTCGACCGACTACGCGGCCCCAAATCTCGGCAAACCACGACCGGATCTACCCAGGGATTCGCTACTGAGGTGGAGGTACGTCGATCGGCTGCTGGATATGCTCGGCAAGCCGTTCTAATCCGCTCAAGTCCGCACTGATTGGACCGTCAAAGGGGTTATCCAACCAAAGAGCCAAGGTCAGCGCGAGTGATGCTGACAGGACCCAGCCGATGACTAGATACGGCTTTCGATGCGCCGCCATACTTGAACCCGCAAAAACCGCCACCACTCCAGCTGCCACGAAGAGAACAACTCTCAGCGAATAGGGCATTTCTCGAAGTGCAATCGATCTAATGCTGGCCCGTTCAGCGGAAACGGCCACGACCGCTTCTACAAGCTGCTCCTTTACCCAACCATTTTCCGATGTGTAGTTTTCCGGAGAGTTGACCTCTGCCAACAGATTGACAAGAGCCGCGGTTGAAGGCAAGGAATCTACGTCACCCTCCTTGAGGGCCGCGCTGTCGGCTGTTGATGCGATCTGGAGGTAGTTGATCAGTTCATCATCAATACGAGACTTTGCGTCATCCTCAAGCACGTAGGCGTACGCGGCGATACTGCCGACCGTTTCCACCTCTGCATCAATGTGACTGAGCTCGTCCGATAGAACGCTCCACAGAATAGAGATGGTGAAACCAATAAGCACAAAAAGCCCGGTAGCTGTTGCTCCTAGCAGTTTGTTTGCCGAATCCGAGAGGTCCGCTCGAACGTCATCATCCGCAACTCGCTTGGTCAACTGATGCCCTAAGAACGTGCACAGACCGATGATCAGCATGACGAGCCACAGCGGATTCAAACTCACCAGGCCATCAATGAAACTGGACACGCCTAACCGCCTGTTTCTCGCCCGTCAATAATGACTATTGACCCTATACGAGGCACAGTCTCGGTCGCCAAACCTTTGATCAAGAGTTCACCAAAGTTAACCCTAGATATGCAGCAGATCTCTTGCGTTGCCAGTGCGGATTTGATCGGTCTCCGCCCTGGTCAGGCCCAACTCGGTCAAGGCTTCATCCAACCAGGACCGCATCGCCACCGGATCCTCCATCGGATAGTCGGAAGCGCACAGCACCCGATCCACTCCCATCACGTCTAGGACATGCCTTAGCGCTGGGGTGTGATTGAAGCCGCTGATGGTCACATAGAAGTTGCTAGCCAGTGCGTGTTGAATCTTGGCCAGTTCGGGCTTGCCCTCCATCCGCAGTCGGTGGTCAATCCGCCAGGCCCAAAACGGCAGGATCTCTCCCATGTGCCCCAGGATGATCTTCAGATTTGGGAAACGGTCGAAGACACCGTTGACGATCATCGCCATACCAATCCGAGCTGTGTTCTCGTGGAATCCCCAGGGTGAGGTGCGCAGTACCTCACAGTTGGCCACCTCATAGAAAGGGTCGGGTGTCGCTTTCATCCGGGGGTGAATGTAGAACGGGCGATCCAAGTCCACGCACTCTTTCCACAGCGCGTCGTAGTCGTCATCGACATAGAAGTTAGGGTTTCCATCTGCAGCGGTGTCAGCGCCGTTGATCAAAGCACCGACGAAACCCAACTCCGTGACACATCGACGAAACTCTTGGGCAGCGTCCTGCGGGGATGCCATCGGCAGTGCCGCAAACCCCCGGAAGCGTTCCGGCTGCGTGGCCACGATGTCGCGGAGGTCGTCGTTCCACTTCCTCGCAATATCAACCTGCGCCCGCACCCGGACATCGTGGGTATCCCCTAGGCCAGGGTCAGTGACGTCGATTCCCTGGATCCCATCGGAAAACGCCGACAACACCGCGATATCAATACCGCCGGCATCCATGTCACGCAGTCGCTGCTGCCCGTACTCCAACAGCAGAGTCTTTTTTTGTTCCAGGGCATAACTGGGATCTAGGTAGTCCTCTTGATCCGGCACGATCAGATGTTCTTCAAGAGCAATCATCGAACTGAGCCACCTTCCCGAGATTTCTTACCCTGTGCCCACAGTCGTGGGGAGTCGTCGTTTGACCCGTTATCCCACCGTAGGGACTGCCGGGACATGACGCAGCAAACCGAGCTGGCCTGCAACTACCGCTAGGGGGCTATACCGATTGCCTACTAGCATCGTCTGGGAGAACAATCGAGGATCGTGATGCTCCGCTCTTGATCACCAGCCAGTGCAGCGGCCATGGTGCGATTCGATGCAGGTTGATCAGCATTCGGATCATCGCTGGGGCAAAGACGTTGTGTTTGCCTTGCTCGCTAGCCTTGGTGACAATTTCGCCAGCTTGCTCTTCACTCAACGTCGGAATCAACCGGTCTAAAGAGGCAATCCGCGCTGTCGTGCTGGGATTGTTGTCGTAGTAGGGGCTGTCGACATGTCCCATCACAACACTAGTGACCTTGATGCCGGTGCCATGCAAATCTGCCCGCAGCACTTCACTGAATCCACGCAGCGCCCACCGAGACATTGCGTACGCGGTAGAGCCGGGCCATGGTGCGTAGGCTCCCGGGCCATTCACGTTGGTGATCTGGCCGCTCCCGCGCTCCACCATTCCCGGGAGGAACGCTTTGGTCACATAAAAGGCAGCGAAGGCTGGCACCGCCATCATCTGCTGAAAATCCTCGTCAGTAGTTTCATCGATGAATAGCCAGTCACCTATTCCCGCGTTGTTCACCACCACATCCACGGCACCAACCTCTGCCTGGACCTCGCGAGCGACAGCGGTTACCGCCGCCGGATCACTCACATCCACCGAGTACACGCTGGCGCGACCACCTGCAGCGCGGATCTGTTTGGCTTTCACTTCTAGCGCTGCCGCACCTCGCGCCATCAAGATGACATGCGCTCCCCGAGCTGCCATCGCTATGGCGGTAGCTGCTCCGATTCCGCTTGACGCCCCCGTGATGACCGCATTCTTACCTTGAAGATTCACATCGCGAGCCTACCGAGTCGACGCCCCACCACAGCGCTTGGACCGTCAAACTCTAGGACGCGCCGCGGTGTGACAGCTGGCCCCGATACCGCCGCACCGTTCATTAACGCCAGCTATTAGGAGACTTGTGAGCTTGCAGAGTGTGATCGCGAGACTTTCGGGACTCCCCATTGGTGCATTCTTGGCCGCCAACCGCGTGAGCTGCTAGGTACTCGACTGGGGGGGACCAGTTCGCGGGCGGCAACTCTGACGATCAGAAAGAGGCCAGCCAAGACAAGTAGGAAAATCGCTGAGACTATGACTGCTTCATCGATCGCAGAGACGGGCGTTGTCTGTCCGCCGGGTTGGCTGGAAAAAGCTCGAGCGTCGTTGAGTCCATGAATAGCGGCCGCTACGAACATCCCGATCAGTCCAGCAACCGTGCAGGTCCTACCTCGCCGGCTGGCTGCCAGCCAAATCACCGAAGCCGCGAGTACCGACAGGAATGGGTGCAAGAACTCGACCAAAACCCGATGGCTGGATAACACCAGTTCACTCTGAGAAAACTGGTACTCCACACCTTCCGCAAATCCGAACACGGCACCGCTGACCGCTGCCAACACCACTCCGATTCGAGGTACTGAAAACCGACCACGACCGAATGCCAGTAGCGCAACGGGTAGGGCCAGTTTCGCGACCTCTTCGATAAGACCGGCGCTCAAGCCGTTCAACCACGGGTGTGGCGCGACCGCTGTCCCCACGGCGATCTCGGCTAGGAGTGTTAGTCCTATTGCCACTAGACCCGATGCCAAGCCCCACAGCATCACTGACTCCGGGAGTCGCCGCAGTTGCACGCCCCAGTGACGGGTGAAGATCAACACAGCCGCAGCCATCGCCAGCGCATAGCCCAGCACCGACGCCCACCCGATGTCACTCGCACCAGTGCTATCAGCGATCGAATCTGCTGCGAATACCACCGCGACGCCAGCCAATGCCAGCCAAAACCACAGGTGCCGAACGAAAGGTAGGAATCGACGCTGGTGCGGGAGTTCAGGTACCTCGTCATCACCACGCACCACGCCAGTCCACGCCTCGCCATCCCAACTCGCTACCAGGCCTGCCGGACCATACGGATACCAACCGGGCAGGTCACTGCCGCGCACGGGAAGCGAAGACTGCGGTGAAGCTAGGTCGGGATCGGGCATCGCTACTCCTGGTCGCCTTCAACTTAGCAGCGGAGAGCGGTCCGCCAGGGCCAGAAGTCCCCCCATCAAGCACGGCCGAAACTCGGGGAACCCACTACAACCGCCAACCTGCGGCGCAGGACGACGACCGATCAAACCATCCCATCGAGTCTGACCGCTATTCGACTTGGAGCGCGGTTTCAGCAGCATCACTTGTTAGATTGGCGGCCTACGGGTATATGTTCGCGGGCTACAGGGGTGGCGAAGTCGATGAATCACACTAAGCGAAACGCAATGGCACTGATCAGTGGTGCGCTGGTGGCCGGGATGCTGCTAGCCGCGCCACCAACCGCCGGGGCCAAGGTGCTGTGGCAGGACAAGAACGTGTCGGCTAGCGGCCAAAATGGGGAAACCCCAACAATCGCGATGAGCAACGACGGCAGCGCCTTGGCCTACGCGTGGCTACGTAGCGATGGCACCAACCCCGCCACGATGGGCCGCTACGGCGGCGACCTCGATGGCACGTGGCCCGATGCGGTGCAGCAGTCCGCCAGTGGCGCGACCGCTGCCTCGCCCCGCGTGGCGATGAGCGGCGACGGCCAAACTATCGCTTATACCTGGACCAGCGACGCTGGAGCAGGACCCATCGTCCAGACCCGGTTCAGCAAGGATGCGGGTGCGACTTGGACTGCCCCAACACCACGGTCAGCGGTCGGCGCCCGCGACCCGCGGCTAGCCATCTCTGACAACGGCCAAGTGCTGGCACTGGCATGGACGCAGCAGAAAGTCACTCCTGCTACGACGGTGGTGCAGTTCGTCCTCAGCACTGATGGTGGGACCACCTGGACCTTGACGAAGGATCTGTCAAATGACGGCCAAAACGCCGAGCGACCCGTCGTTGCTGTCAGCAGCAGCGGCAGCGCTATTGCCTTCACTTGGGAGTGGTTTGACGGCAGCCATACCATCGCCCAGACGCAATACAGCACCAATGGTGGGGCCAACTGGACAGCGGCCGACCTGACCGCAGCCGGCCAAAACGCCAACAACCCCGAGGTAGCCGTGAACAGTGACGGCAGCACCATCGCCTACACCTGGCAGCGATCCAACGGCAGCAACAACATCGTGCAAACACGCGAGTTGGCGTCAGCAGGTCTGGGTACGATCACTGACTTGTCAGCCGCCGGTGGGGATGCCACCGCACCGCAACTTGCAGTCAACGCCGACGCAAACACCATCGCCTATACCTGGCTGCGCTCAAATGGCAGCAACACCGTCGTACAAGGCAGGTACCGCGGCAAGAGCGGCGCCTGGACCACCGTGGACCTTTCCGCCACCGGACAAGATGCCAGCCATCCCCGCGTAGCAGTCGGCCCAGACGGTAAGGCCATAGCGTTTGCCTGGCAGCGATCCAACGGCAGCAACAGCATCGTTCAAACCCGGTACACCACCAACGCCACCAAGGAATGGACTAACGCTGACCTGTCGGCCACCGGTCAAAACGCTAGCCTCCCGCAAGTAGTTGCCAGCGAAGGAAAAACTATTGCCTACACCTGGCAGCGTTCTGACGGCAGCAATAACATCATCCAAACGAACTACAGCTATAAGCGCTTCAAGCCAGGCAAGCCTTCCGATGTCTTTGCAGTTCCTGGCGACAAGCAGGTGACGCTGAACTGGACGGCACCGAATGACGATGGCGGAATGCCGATCACGGGCTATCGGGTGCAAGCGCGGAAGAACAACGGCGACTGGAATACCCGGGTAACGAACACCGGAAATTCCACCACCAGCTATACGGCAACCGGTTTGAAGAATGGTGCGGAATACAAGTTCCGCGTAGCCGCCTGGAATGAGATCGGGCGCGGCGGTAATGCCGGTTCCGCATTAGTCACTCCCACGCAAGCAAAGCCAGGCAAAGTGAAGAACCTGACCGTGAAGTGGAAGAAGAAGAATCGCAAGGCCGTCGTTAAGTGGCAAGGACCGACCAAGAAGCCTGCTAAGAAGTTCCAAGTCCGGATCAGCAAGCCCAACGACATCGAAGTTTTCAAGAAGTGGAAGAAGACCAACTCCCGGAAGTGGGTCTATCAGGACTTGCAGCTCGGCAAGAAGTACAAGGTGCAAGCCCGCGGCAAGAACGGGAAATCAAAGGGGCCCATGAAGGGGCTCAAATTCAAGACTAAGAAGCAGAGCAAGACTTTCGGCCCCAAGTAGTTCAGGGCCCGGTGGCCTGGGACTAGCGAGTAGTCATGGCGTCAACAACCACGGTCACAGCGAGCACTAGGGCATCGTCATGGCCCGGAGACACTTCAACGCCATAGGTGTCTCGCACCCGGAACCACTTCTTGGACACCGCCGCGACGGGTCCATCCGGCCCACTAATGGAGTACTCGTGGTCAACGATGTTGCCCTGTACGCTCCAGTCACCGCCAGCAGCCAGTTTCACAGTCCACCGGTTTCGGACCGGTGACACCAACGCCTGTTGAACGGTGGCTACCGGATTGCCGGCGTTGTCTTCCACGGCCATCGTGTCACGGACCCGGGCCTTCCGTTCCTGAATCTTGTACCGACTGCCGCCGCCAGCATCTTCTAGCAACAGGGTGTGCCGTACGCGCACTGCCTTTCCGTCAACTTTGAAGACACGCTCCCCGGACTCGTTCTCGATCCAGTAGTCATCGCCAATCGAGATGAGTTTCTGTCTCATCTGGTAGCGAGTGCCGCTAGGACCTCGCCTCGCCTGTCTTCGGTCTCGTGGCCCCATGACACTCCTTCTTGGATCGCTGCACCATCGTTAGCAGCAACTTGCCGTTTGCGGACGACGCCACCCTAGCGGGGCACCGCTACTTTGGCTGATCAGAAGCCAGCGCCCGCGCGGCCGTCCACCTAGCGATGGGCAGCATCCTGTACCTCGCCGATGAGTTCCTCGAGGGCGTCTTCCAACGCAATAATTCCTCGTTCGACGCCATCGGGGTCAACCACTCTGGCCAGATGCGCACCCTGGGTCCGCAGAATCTCGACCACCGAAGCGGCAGCCGCATCAGCAGCGACGAGCGGTAACCGGCGAAGGTTGAGGCTACCGAGTTGCATAGTCTCCTGGACATCAGATTTCAGTCCGAGGACATCCCGGACGTGCAGGTAACCGATCGGCTTCCCGTTGCCAGTTACCGGGAAACGAGAGAACCCGGTCTCTGCGGTGGCGGCCAGCAGATCCATCGGTGAGTCTTCGCGATCGACGGTGCGCAACACTGCCGGTGGGATCACCAACGACGCTGCCGGACGCTCTTCTAGGTCGAGGGCGCCTTCGGCTAGCCGGGATTCACTCTCACCGAGCATTCCCTCTCGGCGAGACTCAGCGATCAGTGTCGCTACTTCGTCTGCGGTAAAGGTGGCCGCAACTTCATCCTTGGGCTGGATTCCTAGTAGCCGCAGCGCTGCGTTCGCTACGGCGTTGAGTACAGCGATGAGGGGAGAAAAGACTCGAGTCACGAACCATAGCGGCGGAGCCAGCCAGATAGCTGACCGCTCTGGCCTGGCCAGTGCCAGATTCTTGGGAACCATCTCGCCAATCACCACGTGTAGGTACACCACGATTGTCAAGGCGATGATGAAGGCAATCGCGTGAATCGCGGTGTCCGGTAGACCCAGTGAGGCCAATGCCGGTTCGATCAAATGAGCTAGTGCTGGCTCAGCGACGGCGCCCAGACCAATGGAGCAAACGGTGATACCCAACTGTGCGCCAGCCAGCATCAGGGACACCGACTCCATCCCCCGCAATGTCAGTCGAGCTCGGCGATCTCCGTCTTCCGCAAGCGGCTCTATCTGACTTCGCCGGGCTGAGATGATGGCGAACTCCGCACCCACAAAAAACGCGTTCCCGAGGAGCAGCGCGACTCCGATCCACAATGCGGTCATGACTGCTGCTCCCCGCTTTCGGGTTCAGTGCCAGCGTCAGGCGCGGATTCCGGCTGCGGCACCGCCACTACAGCATCGATCCGGCGACCGTCCATGCCGTGCACGGTCAGTAGCCAGCCGGGGATCTTGACCTGGTCACCACTATTTGCCACTCGACCGAGGTCCTTCATGATCAGACCCGCGAGCGTTTCATAGTCAGGATCATCCGCGGTCGGGACACCTAGTTCACGCATTTCCTCAGGACGTAGCAGACCAGACAGCAGCCAACTACCGTCCTGGTATCGACGACTGCGCAACGCCGGACGGTCGTACTCATCGGCCACTTCGCCGACAAGTTCTTCCACGAGGTCCTCCAGCGTGGCAATGCCGGCAGTACCGCCGTACTCGTCAACCACCAAGACGAGATGGTTGCCGGTTCGAACCAACCGCAGCAGACCACCTAGCTCCAACGACTCCGGGACTCGGGCTACCGCCGACATGACCGAACCCACGGTGGCCCGACCACGATCTGAAGTCGGAACTCGCAACGCGTCGCGCAGCGACGCGACGCCAACCACATCATCGAGACCATCGGCGCCGATGACGGGGAAGCGGGACAGACCAGTTTTGCGACTCAACTGGAGAATCTCCGCAACCGGCTGTGACCGCTGGACGACCTCCAGCCGAGTGCGAGGAGTCATCACGTCCTCAGCCGTGTGATCACCAAAGCGCAACGTGCGATCGATCAGGACGGCAGTCCCCGAAGGGAGCGTCCCCGAGGCGCCGGAGTGCCGCACCAGTGAGGCGAGCTCTTGTGGGCTGCGAGCGCTAGCGAGTTCCTCGACAGGTTCAATCCCCATACGACGTAGTAGCCAGTTAGCGGTGCCATTTGTTACCCAAATGACGGGGGTGCACAATTTTGTGAAGAATCGCTGTGCTGGGGTGACGAGTTCAGCCACTCGGCGCGGTTGGGCAATAGCAGCGTTCTTGGGAATGAGTTCGCCCAGAACCATTTGGGCCGCAGTCGCGATGATCAAGGCCAGCGCCAAACTGATGGCAAGCGATGATTGCTCGGGAAGACCGAGCGCAGCCATCGGGGTCCGGAGCAGTTCGGCGATAGCCGGTTCCGCCAGATAGCCCACAATCAGGGATGTGATGGTGATGCCGACCTGAGCCCCGGACAGTTGCGTCGAGAGACTGCGTAGGCCGGCGAGAACCCCCCGGGCCTTGCGATCGCCCTCCTCAGCATCGGACTCGACCGAGGAGCGGTCCAAAGTTACGAGACTGAACTCTGCCGCCACAAAGATTGCCTGCAGCCCGAGAAGCAACACCACCAGCAGGAGCAGAAACCAGGGAGTCACGAGGCGAGTATTCCAATCACAGTGCGAGATCGCGGGACGAGGTCAACCATTGCGGGCAGCAAAAGGACCGACGCGCTATTTCTTAGTCTTACCTTTAACCTTGGCGGCGGGGCCCATCCCCTGTCCATTTTTGGCTCGGACCTGCATGACGACCTTTTTTCCTGACTTCAGGCCATCCCAAGTCTTAGCGAATTTGGATTTCTTATCGGCCTTCGGCTTTTGGGACTTCCATGAGGTCCACTTCGAGCCTTTTTTGATTCGAGTCTGATACTTCTTGATGGCGGTACCGCCAGTGTCTGCTGGTTCTTTCCAGGTGACTTTGATGCTCTTGCTTTTGGCCTTGGCGATCTTCAACTTCTTGACTTTGTCAGGCGCCGTCAACGCGCGCGCTACATAGACCATCTTGTTTGGGCTCGGTTGCGCAGAAGACGATTCATCAACGACGTTGTTGGTCGCGGTTTCGAGGATGCTGCGTTCGATGTCCACTGGCCCCAGGTTGGGATTTTGGCCCCATAGGATCGCTGCCACGCCTACTACTGCTGGCGCAGCCATCGACGTGCCACTGCGGATCGACGTTCCGCCGGTCATCGACAACGAAGGAATATCGTCTCCAGGTGCCCACACGTCGAGACACGAGCCACTGTTGGAGAATTTAGTTGCTGCATCGCTCTGACTTGTTGCGCCGACGGTCACCACACCAGGAGATCCGGCGAACGAGAAGTTACAGGAGTTTCCGCCATCGTTCCCTGCGGCAACGACCATCAGGATTCCCATGGCACGCAGATCTTTCACCGCAGTGTCCAATGCCTCGTAGCGGCCGGGAACTCCGAGACTCGCGTTAACAATCGCTGGGCGTTCAACATTGGCGGCTACCCAGTTCAGGCCACTGATGACATCAGCGATGGTGCCACTGCCCGCGCAGTTGAGCACCCGCACAGAGTGAATGATCGCTCCGGTGGCCACGCCATAGGAACTTGACGCCACAGTGCCCGCCACGTGAGTACCGTGACCGTTGCAATCTTCTGCGTTGGCCCCGGCGGCAGGAACGAAAGCGCTGCGGCCGACACGCCCCTGAAACTGCGGCAAGCTCAGATTGACTCCCGAATCCACGATGTACGCGTGAACTCCATCCCCTTGCCCGAAGGGTTTGTACATATTGTCTAGTGGCAGCTTTCGTTGGTTAACTCTGCTGAGGTTCCACGGTGTTGTCTTCGCCTCGGTGAGCGACGCCGGCTGTTCCGGTGCCTGCACCGATACCGTGAGATTCGGGGTGACCGTTTTCACGGAACCTGACCGGGCAGCCTGTTGGGCTTCATATTCGGTCAGTTCGACCACGCCGCCGCTGTAGATCGGGCCGCTGATGATTTCGACCTGCTCTGGATCGACGTAAACTCCACTCGTTCTCAGCACTCTGCGCATCGAATCGGGGGGGTCGGAGGCTAACTCGACCAGGTAGTTGCCTTGCGACGAATCGGGGCCCTCAGCCGCCGCCGCCGCCAACGGAGGTCCGCTCCCGCGGTCAGCGGCCGATGGGCTAGCCACGGCCGGAGTTCCTGCGACAAGCAGGGATGCCGTGATCGCAGCACTAGCAAGCCCCATGAACGACATCTGCTCAGTTCCTCCCGATACGCAAACCCTGCCAACCCGCATCAGTTTACGTCACTGGAGAGGCTGCTACCCGCAGAGACTGCGGCTGACCACCAACGGAGTAACACGTGACCCGTCCGATACCGACCGCAACACAAAGAGTAGGCGACCAGCGGCAGCCCGACACCGAAAACAACCGTGCCGCGTGTAATGAGCGTTTACGTCCCGGCTAGGTGGGTATACCCAGAGCAACAGAATCACTACGCAGAGTGTGAGTGTGAAGGAGCCGAGAATGACAGTCACCACTAGTTCGGTGGGGCTGCTCACATTCGACGTTCCCGACGCCTCGGGGGTGAACAACGAAAGCGCCCCTGGTCGGCGTTGGGCCTAGCAGTCACGAGCGTCGATCGGCCTATTCCACACGAACAAACGAGAACCGCCCGCAATGAGCAAGGGGATGACTGTGCCTGAAGACGCCGGGAAGATTGACAGAGAGCAATCGGGCAATTACGGACAAGTAGCACCTTTGGGATTCCCTACCTGCCGAGAGTCAGCACCCCGTACTCTGGAGCTCGTGCCTGGACATTCGAGGCACCCACACACCAGGAGTCAACAGTGAAGGTCGGGTATCGCAGCGCGGTCGCGCTATGCTGCGCGATCGGCCTTCTTGCTGCCGCGCCCGCCGCAATAGCCGCTGAAGAGCCACCCGCTGCTGAGGGCGAGCCGGCATCACCGTTGGCAACAATGCCAGGGATGCCGGCAGCCACCGATAATCAAGATGAGTCGACAGACGGGCGAGGTCAGCAGGCCAACGGCAACAAAGATGCTGCGAAGAACAGCGATGATGCGGAAGAAAACTACAACCCCGCTGAGGGCGAGAACCTCCGTGGCGATCGCAGCGGAGCCGGGCAAGGGATCGACGAGGCTAAGGCACGCAAGGCCGCCGAGTTAGCAGTCAATAAAGCTCGCATCAAACTGGAGAAAGCCCGCGCCACTTACCGACTGGATCAACTGGCAGCGAAACAGGTCAATGAACGCTCGGAACGCTGGGCAAAGCGCGCTGCTGAATCCCGGCGCGATATGGGCAATATCGCTCGCGCGGCCTACACCAGCGGGGGCGATGACTTGAACCTGCTGGCTACCTTGCTTGCAGCGGAATCACCGCAAGAGGTTCTTAGCGGAGCAGGTACTGCGGCCGCAGTGGCTGGATACAAGCACGAGGAGTGGCTCAAGGCACTCCGCGCGCAGGAACGCGCCAACGATCTAGCAACTGAGGCCGAGGACATCCTCGACCGCTCCCGTAACCGGCTCGATCGCGCCAAAGCAAACGTTGCCGCCGCACTCGAGCTAGCGGAATCGGTGAATCTCGAGATCGCCCCCACCAAGAAAGTTCCGCCGGTCGATTTGGAAACTAAGAGTGACTGGGTCTTCCCCACTGGCAAGGGAAAAATCAGTAGCCAGGCAGGTATGCGGTTGCACCCCATCCTGCGATACGTCCGGTGCCACGCCGGCGCCGACATCACCGCACCTAGTGGAACACCAATCTTCGCCGTCGATGACGGCATAGTGCTAAAGGCTGGCTCAAATGGCGGCTACGGCAACTACACGCTGATCACTCACGGCAAGGGGTTGTCCAGCGCGTACGCCCATCAGCAGGTACTACTTGTGAAGACTGGTGACCGAGTTCGCCGTGGCCAGTTAATCGGGGAAGTGGGAAGCACCGGCTTGTCGACGGGAGCCCACCTGCACTTCGAAGCCAAGTACCACGGCAAGGCATATGACCCTAGGGGCTGGCTCGAGGATGCCCCAGAACTTCGAGTTCCTGCCTGCTAGCCGACAGCACCTAGGCGCATCAGCGACCAGCGCTCAGGCCAGCGGCGCCGCTGGCCTCGACGCCTAGTTCACCAGTACTGGTAGTTCCGTAGTGATGTTCCTGACCGGCTCAGGCTCACTCGGCCAGTTCTGCGGGAACATCGGCGCGTCAGCCGGACTCAGCGGCTGCAGTTGGTCGAACCAGGTCGCATTGGGATCAAACTTTGCGAAGAACGGCTGCTTCACCAGTTCCGGCCTGCGGCACTGCAAGTATTCGAGAACGAACGCCTGCTCACCTGCGACGTCACGCACTCCCAGCACGTGTACTTTGCCGGGCCACGCCGACATCGACGGACCACGCACAGTACGAGCGATGCCGGAGACTCCCGAGTACGCCTCCCGGAAGGTATTCCAGCAGTCCACCAGTGGGAGCTCGAAATAGTTCCGGGCACCGGTGTCCCGCTCAACAAACATGTAGTACGGAATACATCCGAGCCGGACGCCGGTCTTCCACAACTCTTGCCAGGCAGTGACGTCGTCGTTCACATGCCGGATCAGTGGGCTCTGCATCCTGATGTTTGCGCCGGTGGCGCGAATACGAGAAACAGCGGCGCGTGAGACCTCGGTGGACAGTTCCACCGGGTGGGAGTAGTGACCCATGACAGCCAGCGTGCGGCCACTCGCCACGATTCGATCAAAGAGGGCCAGCATCTCGTCGGCATCATCATCACTGACGAACCGCTGCGGCCAGTAGCCCACACTCTTGGTGCCGATCCGAACGGTTTGTACGTGCTCTAGCCGTGGATCGGCGAGCAGCGCATCAATATAGCGAGCGAACACACTCGCTTTCATGATCATGGGATCGCCACCGGTGAAGAGCAGATCAGAAATCTCTCGGTGTTCGGCGAGGTAGTTGCACAACTGCTCAGCATCGTTGTTCTTGAACCGCAACGACGGATCCCCGACGAACTGGGCCCACCGGAAACAGAACGTGCAGTAGGCGTGGCAAGTCTGCCCCTGTGAGGGGAAGAACAACATCGTCTCCCGGTATTTGTGCTGGACTCCTGGCACCTCTTCCCCGTCTAGCATCGGGACGTTGTCAGTTTGCTGCCCGGCGGGGTGTGGATTGAGTTCAGCACGGATTTCCGAAACGAGGCCCTTGATCTCTTTCGGGGCAGCCCCGGAGGCCAGTCGATCAGCGACGGCCCGGTAATTCTCCTCCGACAGCATGCCGGGTTGCGGGAAAACCAACTGGAAAATCGGGTCGTCCGGAACCCGGGACCAGTCGATCAACGCATCCATGACGTAGCTGTTCGTTCGGAACGGCAGCACTTGTCCGACTACTTGTACTGCTTCGCGGAGCTCGTCGTCGAGCATGGCCCATTGCGGCGCTTTGCTGATATTTGCCAGCGTGATCGGTTGGAACCGGGTCGTTTCAACTTCAGCCATGAGCACCCCTCAGAGTCATATTTCGGCGATAGCGAGGCGGTGACTCGGCGATTCAGCCGCTTTCCAATATCTTGCCTCAACTACTGTTCGTCCCCTGACGGTAGCAAAGCGTCGCCGGTAACCCGATTTTCCAGGGAAGACTAGACGACACTGCGACATGGCGGCGCCTCACTAGCCGTACATTGGTCCGTATTGCGGACTAGGCACAGAGAATCTCGGCTACCTCAACTCCGAAGATTCCCTGCTTTCCGGCCCAGCTAGCCGCCGACCAGCCACTTGAACTTTCGGCGGCCGGGATCGGGCTTCGCGGGACTTCCCCCTACCTGCCCCGCTAGCGTCAGAGTGTGGAGCACCGCAGCACCCCAGATCGCCCCCCGGAACCAGATACTGAAGAATTCCTGGCACGACTCAGCCTTACGCAGGTAGACCGAGATATCTTCACCGGCTGGTGCCACTCGGGATCGCCCCTGCGGGCCTTCGGCGGACAAGTTGCCGCACAAGCGCTCGTGGCTGCTGGCAGAACGGTGCCAGACCCGGAACGACGAGTTCATTCGCTTCATGCCTACTTCTTACGACCCGGGCGCACCACGGATCACATTGTCTACATGGTGGATAGACCTCGCGACGGCCGGTCCTTCAGTACCAGACGAATTCGGGCGGTCCAGTACGGCGAGACCATCTTTACGATGTCGGCATCCTTCGCCATACCGCAGCAAGGGCCCGCTCACGGG
>JAHZLH010000054.1 GCA_022599915.1 Actinomycetes bacterium | reverse complement strand
TCGGCTCCTGCGACGGCTCCTGGCTCGGCTCCTGCGACGGCTCCTGGCTCGGCTCCTGCGACGGCTCCTGGCTCGGCTCCTGCGTCGGTGGCAATTCTGTACGGGTGGCGCAGTAACCGAAGGTAGTGGGCGAACCAGACCTCACCGTGTCGTTCCAGGAGAGACCACGGGCAGTGACTTCACCGGACGTGCTATCCAGTTCCGCACTCCACGACGAAGTGATCTGCCCACCGGACTGGAAGGCGACCTGCCAGGACACCGGATCCGCTGACTCAGTGGTTACCTTTGCATCAACACAGAATCCGGCCTGCCAATCACTGGTGATCTTCACCGCGACCTCGGCATCAGTTTGGGGCTCTTGACTCGGTTCCTGCGTCGGCTCCTGGCTTGGCTCCTCAGTGGGTTCCTGCGTCGGCTCCTGCGACGGCTCCTGCGACGGCTCCTGGCTCGGCTCCTGGCTTGGCTCCTGCGACGGCTCCTGGCTCGGCTCCTGCGACGGCTCCTGGCTCGGCTCCTGGCTCGGCTCCTGGCTCGGCTCCTGGCTCGGCTCCTGCGACGGCTCCTGGCTCGGCTCCTGTGACGGCTCCTCGTTTACGGGCAGCGACGGAGTATCGGAACCAGAGTTGACCCGATTCGCGCAGAACCCGAACGACGTTGGCGATCCAGCGACGACAGTTTCGTTCCACGATGCCCCACTCGCCTGCAGAACGCCATCGACAACATCTCCCTGGCCGTTCCAGATAGATGACACTGGCCCACCGGTTGTGACTGGCACCTGCCAGTCGATTGGCTCTGTGGCATCGGAACTGACCGTGACATCGGCACAGTAGCCGCTGCCCCAATCTGAAGCGACGGCGAGCTCAGTTGACACATCACCGAAGTGAGGCATCGTGCTCATCGACGGCATCGGCTCGTGTGAATGCGAGGGGTCATGACTCTCGGTCGGAGTCGCAACGGGAGTTGGCTCCGGGACGGAGGCTGCCTCATCGCCCATCACCACATCCGAACAGGAATAGAACGCCTCCGGGGAATCGCTCCGCTGCCAAATGGTGTAGATCATCTGACGACCCTCGCGTTGTGGTAACTCCATGCGGAGGGTGGTCTGTTTTTCGGCAGGCAATGCACCACTGTCGTGCACCAATTCCAGGTCGTCCCAGGCCAGCGGTTGCTGCGGGTCGTAGCCCTGCTTGGAAAGGAATACTTGGTAGTACTTAGTGGCATGTGGCGCAGTTGATGTCCACGTCATCGTGTATTTGCCATCGGCGTCCGGTTGCAGCGGAGTGGCTCGCCAGTCGGTTCCCGGATCATCGAAAACGGCGTACTTGTCTCGATTTGCGCTACAGAGTTTCCCGTCGGGGATCAACTCGCGATGCCGCCCGTTGGCATCACCGATGTTGACCTCCATCCAGTCGTACAACGACTGCGGGTTGGCTTCGTTAGCCTCCTGACATTTTGGATCGTCCGGTGCCACGAACTTGCACATGTAGACCCGGGAGGCCGGATTGTCCATACTGCCGTGAGCCAGCGCGACTGTTGGTGCGACAGCACTCACCAGACCGAGGGACAGGGCAGTGGCGGCAAAGGTTGCCGTCAAGGTTTTCACTATTTCTCCATCTCTTTGCGGATCACTTGGGATGACCCAACTACCAACACCTGAAAAGAACTTCGGGGCCTCGCCGTGATCAATAGACATCCGATCGGGTGAACCCTGTGGGATTAATCACGAACTCGAATCCAGCCGCTACCTCGATTGATGCCGAGCCATCGTCAGTCGCGTTCCATGCGATTTCCTTACAACTGCAGTCGCGTGACCTCCGGCTCCGGCACCGACCGGCGCACACCACTAGCGCCGCACCTTGACTCGCGCTCGTACGACGGGACTGCTGGGATTTTCTCCGGCGGGATTAATCGCCACTACCCGGAAGTAGCGGTGGCGTGGCTGCTTAACCTTCTTCACCTTGCCGACCCACCGGTTCTTGTCGGTCTTGGCTACCGGGCGCCACTTCGATCGACCATCCCGACTGACCTGAACGCGGTACTTATCCACACCCTCGGCCGCTTGCCATTTGATGCGCACCCGCAGGCGCTTGCGCACCTTGACCTTGGGTAGACCTGGCGCATAGATCACCGAACCTGCCGGCGGCGGCGAAGTCGAGGGCGCCCCGGTGGAGTCTCCCGGCACGTACGGTGCCCCAGGAGCGTACGGCTGACCAGGTTGGTACGGCGCTCCGGGAGTGGCGGGTGAGCCCGGGTTGTAGGGCGACTCTGGACTTTCTGGTGATCCCGGCCCTGGCTGCTCCGGTGAACCAGCTGAACTCAACTGCACATCCGAGCAGGAATAGAACGCCTCCGACGAGTCGCTGCGTTGCCACGCCACATAGATCATGTGCCGACCTGATCGCTCCGGGAGGTTGAACCGCATGGTGGTGGTGTACTCACGCGGGCGTGCGCCGGTGTCATGGACCAGATCCAAATCTCCCCAGGCCAGTCGCTGGTTCGGGTTGTACCCCTGCTTAGTGACGTAGACCCGGTAGTAGGCGGTGCTATGAGGCGCCGTTGAGTTCCAACGCAGCGTGTATTTACCGTCGCTATCTGGGGTTAGGTTTGTGGCCGGCCAATCATCGCCCGGTCGATCGAAGAAGGTGTACTCGTCTCGATTGGCACTACATAGTTCGCCATCCGGGATCAGCTGTCGGTGGCGTCCATTCGCATCAGAAATGAGCAGTCCATTCCAGTCCCAGATCGATTGTGCGTTGGCTTTCCACGCGTCTTGACACACTGGATGGTTGGGCACCACAAATCGGCACATCTGCAAGCGAGATGCCGGAAGGTCCAATGTGCCATGGGCGGAGGCTGGCGATGGCGCAGCTACGACTAAGCCAGCGCAGAGTCCAGTCGTGGTGGCCATGATTGCAAACTTCTTCATCACTCAGGTCTCCTTGGGTCGGCGCAACCGCTCATAGAATGAGCCTTCCTAGAGGCGACGGGATCCTTCGGGTGCTGGTTCCAAGTTTTTTCAAATTCACTCCAGTCGGGCGATGACCCGACTGCTCACCTCAATACGCTGAACCGGACCGATCTCCTGCTCAGCCACACCTGCGGCCCGGCAGTCTCCTAGACTGGCGGTCCGAACGAATCCGCGGACTTTTCCTGGGAGACGCCAAGTGACCCTGCTCGTTAGATCGATGATCGGATTGACCCTGGCTGCGGCCCTAGTCACTGGCTGCTCCAGCTCTGACACCACTACTGACTCCGAGCAGGAAACATCCGGCCAGCCAACTAGCGGGACTACTGATTCGGGTAACGAGACTGGCTCCGACAATAGGCAACTTGAGCAATTCAATAGCGTGGAAGTCTCGACCGGGATGGCCGTGAAACTGACGGTGGCGTCGGGAACGCAACAATCCGTCAGAGTGAAGACTCCGGACACCTTCACCGGCACGGTGATCACCAAGGTCACCGACCAAGTGCTGCGCATCTCGCAGGAAGACGTGGGTGTTGGTGAGGGCCCCACGGTCACGGTGGCTATCCCACAACTGAAATCGCTAGTCGTTGATCAGGGATCGACCATAACAGCATCAGGAAACATCAACTCCTACACGGTGAAACTGGCCCAGGGCTCCAACTTGAGCGCTGCCGCGCTGCGAGCTGAAAAAGTCGCCGTTGACCTCGATCAGGGCTCTAACGCGGAAATCTTTGCCGCTACGTCAGTGACCGGCTCGCTTCGCTCGGGATCCAACCTGCAGGTTCGCGGAGATGCCGATACCGCTCAGGTCAAGGTTGAGAGCGGCAGCAATCTCTCCGACTGACTGGGACCGATCAGCAACCCACCGGGTCCGTAACAGGCGCTCGTCACCGCAACTGCCTCGCAACCCGGGCGGCTCGTCCGAACCACCCGGAAAAGTTCATAATTTGCCTGCCGAATGCTAAAGGTCGCCACACGCATTGCCGAACTTCTCTATGACGATTTATGTCGGCTCGAGGAGGACTTCGGCAATGGCGCTCCAAGACTTCACCTTCGGCGGGACGATCGCCGAGCCAGTACTCGCTCCCGAGGAATCCCTAGTACTCACCACCCAGGGCCAAATCCTGCGAAACGACGAAGCAGTCGAAGCTACTTTCCACGTCAGTAACCGCCGAGTGATGGCCTCACCGCACTATGGCGGTGACCCAATCGAACTCGCTCTCTACGCAGAGGTGGAGTCGGCAAAACTAGAGCGACGCAGCATCATTACTGGAGTGGTCACCATGGGCAGCAACCGCATCTTGGTGCCGCAGTCGCATGGTGATGCGTTTGTTGCCGCTTTTCGGGCCTACCAAGATGCAGCCGCCATTGACTACCCCTCGCTCCGGCTCACCAAGCGACGCGACCTTGACGCAGCTATGTCCATGATCTTGGGCGAGAAGCGATCTGGCTCCAGCCAGGAAATCTACTTGGGCGAGATGCTCGATCGACTCGATCTGGCTACAGTCAACGCGGACTCGCTGGGTCTGGCGATGTCCCGAGCCGACTGGTTGCCCGCCAACTACCGAGTGGCCACTCGGTCGGCCAAGTTGATGGCGCTGATCGGCTACTACACCCGGGAGCGGGAGATCAAAGCCAGTCGCCTGCCCGAGAGCGGCATCATGTCTACCTATCAATCTTTCTCGCTGGCGGCTGCGGCTGCACTGAGCAAGGAGGGGCTGCAAGCCGTCAAGCGAACAACCAATGAGAGCGTCGACAAAAGGCACGCCGCCTACGCGGCAGCCTTCGGTTACGCGATTTGCGCTTGGGATGGCATGACCAAGCCGCAACGCGGCTGAATCGGCCCTGTACTAGACCAAGCCCCCATCGGAACAACTAGGCCGCTGGCGTGGGCAGTACTCCCGGCCAGGCGCAGGTGCGTGGGAATGGCAATTGGCCGGTCAACACGTAAGAATCAATCGGCTGGCTGACGCAGCTATCGTCGCCACCCCAAATCACATGCTGGGTCCCATACCGCTGGATAAACGTCTGCGTTTTGAATGCCTTCTTCATCTGCTTGGCCCAAAACTTGGGGGTGTAAACGTCTTTGGTGGCGTTGGAGATCACCACCGGAATATCGGCAACCTTGTCTCGCAACCGACCGCGGGACATGTCCGGCACTGGTTCAGGTTGCAGATCCAGTCCGACACAACCAGGGGCGTAGCTAAGCGCCAGTTGTCCACCCAGGGGGCCTTGTGATGCCGCATCTGTGACCGCGTTGGCTTGCAGCCTCTCACCCGGCCGATCGGCGTAGTCCAAGCAGTTGACCACTGAAAACGGACCGCCGGCATTGGAGTTACTGGTGGGAATCAGCCCCGCCAGCGTCTCTTTGGCAGCCTGGCTGCCGTCGCCACCGGCAGCTGCCACCTTCACCTTTTGGGCCAGAAACGGAATCTGACTGATCTGGACATTCTTTGCCAGCAGTTTCGTCGTCATTTCACGGTAATCCCAGCGAGTGAACTTGACCCCGGGTGCCACGGTGATGGCTTCGTCGCGCAAGATGCGATCGCCGCGCTTGAAATCTCGGAACACGTCCGGCGCGTATTTCTTCACGAAGTCCAACGCCAAGTCGGGGCCGACAGCGCTCGCTGACAAGTTGGCGTAGCTGCCCGACGGGTTGATGTTGCCGTCTAGGACCATGGCTCGCACTTTTTTGGGAAACATAACTGCGTAGGTATAGCCGATCCGGGTGCCATAACTGGCGCCGTGATACGTCAGTTTTTGGTCTCCCACTGCTGCGCGCAGCTGTTCGAGATCGCGCACCACATTGCGCGTCCCCAGATAGTCGATGAAAGAAGAATTCTTCCGCTGACAGGCTCGGTTGGCTTTGCGGAGTTGCTTACTGGTTCGATCCAACGCCTTAGTCCAGTTCACTTTGCCGGTAGCTGGCAACACTGGAAATGGACTGTCACACGACTTCAGCGTCGGTGTGGTCTCCCCGATCCCGCGCGGATCCCAAGATACAACGTTGTACTGCTGCTGGATCTCCGCTGACATCTGACCTGCTTCATAGGCCAATGCCGCCACTCCCGAACCACCTGGCCCACCCGGGTTGAAGAACAGCGATCCAATCGGATCAGATCCGGTCGCAGGGACCCTGACGACCGCCAGGGTTACCGTGCCGCGGCCGGGCCGATCATAGTCCAACGGCACGTCCAGCGTGGCGCATTGCTGGGTGGGTGCCTGCTCCTTGGGGCAGTCGGTCCAGACCATTGTGCCTTGCTCGTCCGCCGCATTGGCCGATCCGGCCACAGCAGGCAGCAGGCCGACCAGCAACGCCACAGCAGCCACCCCTGATAGGAGCAGTCGAGCGCGCGCCGTCTTCCCGTTTCCGCTGGTATTCCGTGAATCCACTGGCTGGTTGACCACGACATGCCTTCCCTGCGATCGTTGCGCCTACTCTATCGCCGCTCAGGTGGCGTTCCCGTTCGACCGATCTATCTTCCCCCTCGTTCAAGTGCCCCAGTGGAATAGACCGCCTATCAGGGGCGTTTCAAAAACCATGACGACCATTGGATTCATCGGCAGCGGAAATATTGGTAGTACAGTTGCTCGCCTCGCGGTAGCGGCTGGATACGACGTGATCATGAGCAATAGTCGTGGACCGGAGACTTTGGCTGATCTAGTCACCGATCTTGGCCCACAGGCCACCGCCGGAACAACGGCGGAGGCAGCAGCGTCCGACCTGGTCGTGGTGACTATCCCACTGGGCCGCGTAGCGAGCGTGCCCGCTGCCGAGTTGGCCGGTCGAGTGGTCATCGACACGATGAATTACTACCCCGGCCGAGATGGTGAGATGCCGGAACTAGCGGGAGGCGATATGTCTTCGTCTGAGTTGGTTCAGCAATACCTCGCCGATTCGCAGGTGGTTAAAGCGTTCAACAACATCTTCTTCCAACATCTTGCGGAACTGGCACGCCCGGCTGGTGCAGCTGATCGCAGTGCGCTACCCATCGCTGGCAATGACGAGGTAGCCAAACGGCTGGTGACGGAGTTCCTGGACCGGATCGGCTATGACGTGGCAGATATGGGTCCGCTGACGGAAAGTTGGCGCAGCCAGCCTGACACCCCGGTATACGGGACGGTGTACGCGGCCGATCCAACAAACTGGGGAGCAGGCCCATCGCCCGCGGGGGTGGCCGCGGTGACGGCCGCAGCTGCCGCCGCTACCCGCTGACGGCGCAGCGTCTGCTGCGAGGAGTGACTGCTAGCAAGCGAGTCACCGGCGCAACCGCACCACCTCGGTGTAGCTGACCTGGTCGCCGAGGATTTTCAGGCGATACTTGCCTTTGGGCAGGTTGATGACGACTTTGCCTTTCTTGTTCGTCGCGCGTTTCCCGCCGATCGTCTTCCACTTGCCCTTGTTCAACTTCTGCACTTTGAACTTGGTGCGGACCCCGGAGTCGAACATTGCCTTCAACTTGCCACCATTGGCGACCTTCTTCATCGTGGCGGCAACTGGAGCGGACCCACCACGATCTGGCTTGGCACCACCAGGTGAAGTCGAATCCGCTGGCGGGGCCGCCTGGTCAACTGGGGCCGGGGCAGTCGGTGGTTGAACCGGTGCTGCCGCTGCCGGCGCTTCAACTCGGATATCGAGCGTGCGCATTGTCAGGTTCTTAGCAATCACCCGGTAGGTACCTGGCGCCAGTCCAGTTGTGTCGAAGACTGCCTGGCCTTTGGTACCACTCTTGGCGGTTGCCACTATCCCACCCTCTCGAGCCTGCACCTCAGAGTCGCCACGGAGCACCGGCACCAGCAACAGCTTCGCACCTGCCAGGGGTGCTCCACTTGCGGTTCTCACCGATACCACCGCTGCGGAACCCGCAGCGGTCTTGCCGCCGGTGGTCGATTCCATCGTCGGCAGATAGGGAAGTACCGCCAGGGCCACTCGTCGATAAGGGTCGCTACCGGTGATGGTGCGACCTAACACGTCAGTGTGCTGGGTCGTCTGGGGCGACACCTGTGCGGTCACCTTGGCGATGGTCTTGTTGTAGGGCAACGGGCCAAATGCCGAAATGGGGACTCGTCCCACGGAGTCGGTGACTCCGCCGATGCGCCCTGGCAACCAGCCAGTGACCTTCACCCCAACCAAGCCCGAGACCGGCCAGGTGAATGGGCCAGCAGCATCGACCTGGGCATTCCGAGCAGCCTCGCCTTCCTTATCGACCACCAGGACAGTGACTCGATGCTCGCGTGGCATCGTCAGGGCGAACGAACTGTCCTGCGGCGTGAAGACCGCACCGCCCTCCACCGCGAAGTCAGCATGAGTAACCGCCACGTCGGTATTCACGTGAGTTGCTGCCTGCAGCGCAAATGAACCGTCGGCGGCTGTTGTGGCGACCGAGGTAAGGCTGCCGTCAACTGCGGTCGCAGTCACGCTGGCATCACCGAGCGCAATCCCGTCTTGCGTAGTCAACGTCCCGGCCACATCTCGAATGCCTGGGGCTACCGGAGTTGCTGGGGCCGAGACGGCGGAGTAGCCCGACATGCCGTTGCTGTTGTGAGCTGCCACCCGGAAGGTGTACGTGGTCCCGTTGGTCAGGCCACCAACGGTGAACTGCGAAGTGCTATCGCCGGTGTTTGCGGCGGCCGTGGTCCACTCGCCGCCGTCCGGTCGGTAGTCGACGCGATAGCCGGAGATGGGACTGCCACCGGAACTTGCCGGCGCCGCCCAGGTCAGCTGTATCTCTCGATCACCGACCTTCGGGTTCGGCTTTCCCGGTGCCAACGGCGGACCAACCTCGTACTGCACATTCACGAGACTGTCGGGCGAACCTGCCTGACCCCACGGGTACTTCACGACACTCTGGCTGCCTTGCTCGAGCATCGCCGCAGTCACTTCGGTGGCGGTCGCCTGTGGATTCGTTCCCCAGTACACCGCCAATGCACCGGCAACATGTGGGCTGGCCATGGAGGTGCCACTGAGCGACTGACCGCCGAGGGCCCCAACCGCGGTTGCCTTGATGGCTGATCCGGGAGCGTAAAGATCAAGGGCCGGGCCATAGTTAGAGAAGTAGGTTTCCTTATCAGTCGAGTCGGTGGCCCCCACCGTAATCGCGCTCGGAGCGCTGGCTGGTGAATAGTTGCGGGCATCCGCACCAGAGTTGCCTGCTGCCACCGCAGTCGGAACTCCCGATGCCACCAAATTCGCGACCGCAGCATTGATAGCTTCGTTCTTGCCACCGCCGAGACTCATATTGGCAATGGATCTTTCCGGGGCGTTGGCCGCCACCCAATTCATCGCATCGATGATTCCTGACCAAGACCCGGATCCGGCACAGTCCAGCGCCCGCACCGGATGCAGAACGGTGTTGACGGCCATACCAAACTCGGTGGAGCCCACGGTGCCGGCTACATGCGTGCCGTGACCCTGACAATCATCTGCGTCACCACCTGGGGTGATCACGTCATAGCCAGCACCCATCCGACCAGCAAACTCCGGGTGATCCAAGTCGATACCGGTATCAATGATGAATACGTGTACCGAGTCCCCCTCACTCGGCGGGTTGTAGTTGCCGTCAGTGCCCAGATACTGATCGCTGCGATCGATTCCCCACGAGTTGGCCACCCGCGAGGTATCAGCTTCGGCCGGTACCCCGACTGCATAGGCAGTGCCATCAGGCACGACCTGCTTCACCTTGTTGCTACTTTCCAGTTCGGCTGCCACAGCAGGGCTGAGATTGACCACCGCTCCTTTAAAGGCCTTACCTTGCAGTTTGTCCGAAACGTCTGTCCGACTGACATCGGTTGTTTTAACCATCTTCTTGACTGAAGCCGAACGCTTCAGTTGCACGATGTAGTCCTGCTCCTCGTTGACCGGTTGTTCGGTTGCTAACTGATCGCCGGGAAGTGGCCGCTTATCCTCGGCCGCCGCTGCGGCGCTCCCAGTTGCCAAGGCACTCAGTGGGGCCAGCAGCAGTCCTGCGACCGCAATGCTGATTCCGATGCTGGTTCGCTTCCAGCGGCGACGCCTGGGCCGATAGCTGGCACCTAGCTGACCGTAGGATTTGATCGGATCAGTCATGGCTTCACTCCCCAGCTCGGCGCGGCAAGCCGCGGCCTTGAAGTCCGGCTAGACCGCCGGGGAGCGCTGTCCACCGCAACAGTGAGCCGATGAAGATGAAGCCGACTTCAAGTAGGTTCTTCTTTCCTAGTCAGACTATCGGTTGCTGCGCTACCTACAGTTGAGTCAGTTCACCTAGTTGCCCCTCACCCGATTGCCGGGTACCCACTAGTCGGGCCCACGAACACTCAGGTAGTCACCAGCTGACCTTGCAACCGGTGATCCAGCAGGTCAGACTCCCACCGTGCCGTTTCCGCAGCGGGTCACCCGCTTCAATCGCGATGTGGTGAACCCCCGCATGCGACATCTGGCCCGCATCGCTCCCTATTTGGGTGTGGTCCACCATGTGGGCCGCAAGTCCGACCGCAACTACGCCACGCCGGTCATGGTGTTCCGCGCGCACGGCAACTGGTTATTCGCCCTAACCTATGGCAGTCAAGTGGATTGGGCCCGCAACGTCGTCGCAGCCAGTGGCTGTTCCCTGGAGCACCGGGGCGCTACTTTTCCGCTGGCTGATCCGGTCCTGATCCGAGATCCAGGTATGCGCAGCGAGGTGCCACTGTTCGTGCGCCCTGTCCTGGCGAGCACTGGCGTGGACGAGTTCCTACTGCTGACCCGCCGCATCTAGTGGCAGCTCCTCTTGTGTGTGACCCTGACCCTGTGTCGGGGCGGGATCTACCCTTTGCGACCATGGGTGGCATGTCCGGGCAGTCCAGCGACATCACCGCTAATCTCATCAAACGCGACTCGGCTGCGGTCTGGCATCCGTTCACCCAACAATCACTGTGGGCCGAGGATGACCCGATTGTGGTGGATCGCGCCGAGGGAATGTACTTCTGGGACACCGATGGTAACCGCTACCTCGATGGCGTCTCTTCGTTGTGGGTCAACGTGCACGGCCATCGGGTTCCCGAGATCGACGACGCCATTAAGCGTCAACTAGATCGGCTGGATCACACCACTTTCCTCGGTCTCACCCATGCCCCCGGAATTGAACTCGCTGAGCGGCTAATCGATACCGCTCCTATGGGGCTGACCCGAGTTTTCTATGCCGGGGATGGTTCCAGTGCCGTTGAAGCCGCCTTGAAGATGGCCTACCAGGCCCACATCCAGCGAGGTGAGCAACGACCGCTCTACCTACACATAGCTGAGGGGTACCACGGCGACACCTTAGGATCGGTGAGTGTCGGCGGAATTGACCTCTTCCACGACAAGTACCGCCCCCTCCTGCTGTCCACCCAGATGGTGTCATCGCCGGGCTTGTTGGAGCCGGGGCAGACTCGTGCCGAGCGGGCCACAGCGGTGATCGCGGAGTTGCGGGAGAAGTTGGCTGAACATGGCGATCAGATCTCCGCACTGGTGATTGAACCTATGGTGCAGGGCGCGGGCGGCATGCTCACTCACGACGTGTCGTTTGTCCGTGGCGCGCGTGAACTGTGTGACGAGTTCGGTGTGCTGCTCATCTGCGATGAGGTAGCCACCGGCATCGGTCGCACTGGGAAAATGTGGGCTGTGGAGCACGCCGGTATCCGCCCCGACATGATCACGTGCGGCAAGGGCGTGACCGGCGGCTACCTGCCACTGTCAGCAGTACTCGTTGCGGAACCGGTGTACGACGCCTTCCTTGGCTCTGCAACCTCTGGACGAACGTTTTATCACGGGCATTCCTACACCGCGAACCCACTGTCCTGCGCCGCGGCAATCGCGAACCTGGACTTGATGGCACAACGAAATACCGTCGCCCACGCAGCGGCCGTCGGCGAACAACTGGCCAAACAACTAGCACCGTTGCTCACCGTCCCAGGAGTCCGGGAGATTCGTCAGATCGGCACCATGACCGGTATCGAGGTAGATCCGGTCACTGAACGCACGGGCTTTGCCATTTGCCAGCACGCTCGCCGCAACGGTGTCTGGGTGCGTCCACTGGGTGACGTCGTGGTGCTGATGCCACCGCTCGCCATCGAAGAAGCAGACCTGAACCTGCTAACCACCACCGTGACGGATGCGATCACCACGGTGCTGGCATGACCCAATTCGCTGACTGGCTGCATCAGCAGGCGCAGCAGCGTCGTGATGCTGGCACTCATCGGCACCTCCAGCCGCGGTCAGCGAACCAGGACGTCCTGGATTTAGCGTCCAATGACTACCTAGGATTGGCACGTCATCCGCAGGTAGTGGCGGCTGCCGCTGATGCCGCTGCCACCTGGGGAGCCGGCGCCACTGGCTCCCGATTGGTCACTGGTTCCACCGAACTGCACGCGGATCTAGAAACCGATCTGGCACAGTTCACTGACTACGAAGCCAGCGTCACTTTCAGCTCCGGTTACCTGGCCAACCTGGGGACAGTGAGTGCACTGGCCGGGCCAGACTGTCTCGTCGTTTCTGATCAGTGGAATCACGCCTCGCTGATTGATGCCTGTCGGCTGTCTCGGTCCCCGGTAGCGGTGGTACCGCATGCTGACCCGGCAGCCGTAGCGGCGGCCCTCGCTGACCGCCAGCAGCCGCGGGCGCTGCTCGTCACCGATGCAGTATTCAGTGTTGACGGGGACCTCGCACCCCTTACCGACCTGCACCGAACCGCGCGCAGCAATGGTGCGGTACTGGTGGTGGATGAGGCGCATAGTTTGGGTGTGGTCGGTGACGGCGGCTGCGGGGCGACCGCTGCCGCAGGTCTAGCGGGTGAACCCGACGTGGTAGCCACCGCAACCCTGTCGAAGGCGTTGGGAAGCCAGGGTGGCGCAGTGCTGGCATCGACGCCGGTCATCAATCAGTTGGTGAACGCGGCTCGCCCGTTCATTTTCGACACTGCCTTGGCCCCGGCGGCAGTGGCGGCTGCTCGCGAGTCGCTGCGGCAGTTGCGGCGAGACCCGGGACTGCCCAAGCGAGCGCTCACGGTCGCCGCCGAACTCCACGAGTTGCTGATCGATCTGGACTGGTCCGCACCGGCACCCGATGCAGCGGTGGTATCCGCGTATACCGAGAGCCCCCAGGCGGCAACTACCGCTGCGGAGACGTGCCGGGAGCATGGTGTGCAGGTCGGTTGTTTCCGACCACCTTCGGTGCCCGATGATCGATCCCGACTGCGCTTAACTGCCCGGGCTGATCTGAACGCCGCTGACCTACACCGCACTGCCGCTGCTCTGGTTGCGGCCCGGAAGGCGGTAGCCAGCCGATCCGCGCTAGATCACCCCAGCCCACCTTCACCTTCATCCCCAGACACCGCAGAGAGGAACCCGCAGTGACCATCCGAGTAGTAACCGGGACAAGCACCGGAGTCGGCAAAACGGTTATCACCGCGGCCATGGCTGCCACCGCAGCCGCCGCCGGACAAACTGTGGCCGTAGTGAAGCCGGCGCAAACTGGGCTCGGTCCTAATGAATCTGGCGACATCGCACACGTTGCCGAACTGGCGGGGATCGAGGATCTCTATGAGTTGCAGCGTTTCCCCGATCCGTTGGCGCCTGAGGCCGCCGCGCGCATCCGAGAGCTGCCCACGCTATCCCGCCAGCAAATCGTTTCGGCGATCGCGGCATTGGCGGAAGAGTTCGATCTGGTCTTGGTCGAGGGTGCTGGCGGCCTGCTGGTGCGCTTCGACGAGCACGGCACCACCTTGGCCGATATCGCCGAGGATCTAGCCAGTGATCACGACACCGAGGTCGTGGTGGTGGCGGATCCAGCCTTGGGAACGCTGAACCACACCGCACTAACGGTCGAGGCCCTGCAGCAACGCAAACTGCACCTCGCAGGCGTTGTTTTGGGCTCTTGGCCGTTAGAACCGGACCTCGCCTGTCAAACAAACCTAGTGGACCTGCAGTCCGTCGTCGGTGCGCCCATTAGCGGTGCGATGTTGGCGGGCGCCGGGGAACTAAATCGGGAGAATTTCCTTGCCGCGGCCGAATCTTCGCTGTCCCCTGCGTTCGGGGGCCGGTTCGATGAGGCAGACTTCGCTGTGACGTTCCAAACTCGGAGGACCTCGTGACCGACATCTCAAACCCACGCGCTAGCGATGCGGACCGCAGCACCAGTAGCGACAGCGACATTCTCGCCGTCGCGCGTCAGCAAGTCCTCGACGAGGGTCGCGGCCTAACCGAGGAACAGATTTTCGAGGTCTTGCAGTTACCCGATGACCGGCTCACTGAACTGATGGAACTTGCCCACGACGTGCGGATGCGCTGGTGTGGCCCCGAGGTCGAGGTTGAAGGCATCGTCTCGCTGAAGACTGGTGGTTGCCCAGAAGACTGCCACTTCTGCTCGCAGTCGGGCACGTTCTCCTCACCGGTTCGCTCGGTGTGGCTGGACATCCCGGGCCTAGTCCAGGCCGCCAAGGAGACCGCCGCCACCGGAGCCAGCGAGTTTTGCATCGTGGCCGCTGTGCGCGGTCCAGACGACAAACTGATGGCACAGTTGCGGGAAGGTGTAGCGGCGATTCATGCAGCGGTCGACATCAACGTGGCCGCTTCCCTGGGCATCCTGACTCCTGAGCAGGTCGCCGACATGGTGGACATGGGGATCCACCGCTACAACCACAACCTGGAGGCAGCAGCATCGTACTTCCCGGAGGTAGTGACTACCCACACCTGGGAAGAGCGGATGGACACCTTGCGCATGGTGCGCGACTCCGGCATGGAGGTGTGTTGCGGCGGTATCGTGGGTATGGGCGAAAGCGTCGCGCAGCGCGCGGAACTAGCCGCGCAACTGGCGACTATCGACCCGCACGAGGTACCACTGAACTTCTTCAACCCGCGGCCGGGAACACCCTTTGGTGATCTGCCCGTGATGGAGGCCCCTGATGCGCTGCGCACGATTGGTGCTTTCCGGCTAGCGTTGCCGCGGACTATCTTGCGGTTCGCTGGTGGCCGGGAAATCACCCTCGGCGATCTCGGTACCCGCGACGGCCTGCTCGGCGGTATCAACGCGGTCATCGTAGGTAACTACCTGACCACGCTGGGGCGGCCAGCGACGGACGACATCGAGTTGCTCGCCGACCTGCGGATGCCGGTCAAGGCACTGTCACAGACGCTGTGAGCGAGGACGAGTTCTGCGCTCGTTGCGGCAACCCAGCCGCAACGGGAAATCACGACGGTTGCGCTGCTGCGCTGCGACTAGAGCCACCCCGGTTCTGCCCCCACTGCCGCCGCCGCATGGTTGTACAGGTCACGCCTGCGGGTTGGGACGCTCATTGCTCACAGCACGGGGCGCCACCACTGGCCAACAGCGGCCAACTGAACTCGTAACCCAGCTGAGCCCAGTCCCCACGCGACCGGCTGGGCTTACCCGTTGCCTGGTTTGGTCGGGATCTTGCCGCCACAAGTTGGCGTCCGGAAGGAATCCACATCCTTCTTGCCATTCCCGGCGGCGGAAACTGCTCGCACCTGCACCGTGTAGTCACGCGCGGGGGTGAGTTTCTTCAACGTGTATTTCAACTTGCCGCCGGCGTTCGGCACCCAGTCTTGCGACTTCCACGACGACCACTTGCCCGAACTACCCTTTCGGTAGCGAATCTCGTACTCGTCCGGTGCCACCGTGCCGAAGTTCTTCGGCGGCTGCCAGGTGGCAACACCAGTGCGGCAACTCTTAGCACGCGCCTTCAAGTTCTTGACCTTGCCAGGCGCCTCACCGGTGATCAAGTCACTGTCGAGATCGGTGCCACCATCGGAGCCACCCCCGGATCCACCTCCGCCACCGGAGCCGCCGCCGCCGGAGCCGCCGCCACCCCCGGAGCCGCCCTCGGGTTCTAGGTCTTCCGGTGGTTCAATGACCTGAATACCTTCGCCGACAAGAACTGCCGCGTCATATTCGTTGCTGATGCTGTTGGATTCGATCTTCAACAGCGCGGCAGCGTCACCCTCTGCTCGGGGGAAGAACCGCACTTTGACTACGCACTTGTCCCTGCCGTCGGGCTTCAGCTTTGCGCCCTTGCAGCCATCCCCACCGCTAGCCTTACCGAACTCGTTGGTGGGGGTAGTCACTCGAGTCTTGTCGATCCGCAGCGGTGCCTTGCCAATATTCCTGATCGTCACTTTTCCCGTCTTCACGGTGCCGACGTCCACGTCACCAAAGTCCACATCGTTGTAGGTGGCAATAGCGGCATCGGCGTATGCGGGGTCATCAGGAGCTATCACTGCTTCACCGCTGACCGCCAGCATGGCCGACCGCGGATCCACGTTGCCGTCTTCGTCTTTTTCGTACCAGCTCGGACCCACCCACACGATGCCCGGCGGCTTTCCAGGTTGGGTAGGCGTGAAAGTGACCTGCACCTTACAGAGCAGATCGGCAAGGAGGACTCCACTTGGAACCAAACCACACACATTCTCCGACGAACCCACGGTTGCCGGTGCCGGACCGGCACCGTAATCCGGGGAGCCAGTTCGGTTCAGCGTCAGCAAGTTGACACCACCAAAGAAGGTATCCTTGAGGTCGGAGTACTCGTAGCCGGTTTCGCTTAGCCGAACCTCACCAAACTCCACCAGGTAGGGGTTGAAGTGGGCCATCCCCACTCGTTGCGGCTTTACCCTGCGCTCAACAACCTCGCCATTGCCCAACTGGCCGAACCCGCCACCACCCCAGCAAAAGGCACGACCGTCAGTTGTTTCGTAGCAGACGGATACCCCAGCCACGGAGACATCGGCGGCCGGATCGGTGGCCTTCAGCCGCGGCAAACTGACATTCTCAGCTCGAGTGCCATCTACTGAGCCGTATTCGTTGAAGCCCCAGCAGTAGATCTTTTCCGTAGCGATGGCACAGGAGGTAAAGCCAGAGGAAATGTCAGTCACTCCTGATAGGGGCCCGGTGCCTTGCGTATTCTTCACCTGCCTGGGAGTTTGCGCGCAAGGGACTGGATTGTTTCCAACTCCACAGGTATGTGGCCCCTCGGCCGTGCCGATACCCAACTCACCGTACTTATTCAAACCCCAGCAGTACGCGAACTTGTCGACCGTCACCACACAGACCGAGTCATCACTGTGCTTGTCGTCGGCGGTGCCGCGATCACCTGCGGCCTGATCCGAAATCATGGCCACACCCGACAGTTGACCGTCTTTGCCACAATTTCCCTTGTCGCTCGCATTGGGCAGGCAGACCTTATTTGGCTGCGGGACGGCACCGGACCCACCTCCAGTGCCCACTGCTCCAGAGAAATCGTTACCCCAACAATAAACCTTGCCACCAGCGGCAACGGTGTAGTCAGTGATCGCACACGTTGCCGCAATGTGGGCAACCACATCATGGACGTTGCTTAGCTTCCCATTGCCTTGCTGACCTGCAACGACCTGGACTGGACGAGTGCGACCGTCCTTACTCGAACCATTGCTGCCCAGTTGCCCTTGATCGTCGATGCCCCAGCAGTAGCCGGATCCATCCGTCGTCGAGGCACACGCATAATGCTTACCGGCGCTTACCGACTTAGCGCGGGCAAAATTTCCACTGCCCTGATCACCCGCGTGCACCTGCACCGGTGTGTTGCTTTGTTTCCTAGTGCCGTTGCCCAGTTCGCCGTAGCCGTTGTCCCCCCAGCAATACACACTGCCGTCTTTCGTCGCGGCACAGGCAAAGTCGCCACCGTGCCCTAAGGTGACCACCTTCTCGAGGTACTCACCGCCCTGTTCACCGCCGCGCACCTGTACCGGCTCATCACTGCCGTCGCCGGTCGTGCCATTGCCCAACTGGCCGTGGCCATTGGCACCCCAACACCAGACCGTGCCTGCTTCCGTCACTACGCAGGAGTTGAGGCCGCTCGCGTCCATTTCACTCACTGTGGCTCTGTCAGTCACGTCAGCAACCGAGATATTTGCCTTGACCGGGGCATCTGCAGCGGCCGGTTTTGGGCTATCCGCTGTGGCTGACGTACCCGCCACGGCCGAGGTCAGCAGACCAACGACCAAGGCCAGTGAAAACAGCACGCTAGCGATTCTCGCCCGACTAAGGCGCCGATGGTGCACCAGCGAATACATGTGACTCCTCCTAGGACCGCGCTAATATCCTCGACTTCGCGAAATTTGCCTCACGACGCCCACTCGTATTGCAGGGGCTCGACTCCCCAGTGTGCCAGATGTAGAAATACCCCACCCCGCAGTCCGCCAAGAACACCCGGCTACGCCTGGCGCGCTTGCGTGCGCTGTGATTGATTGACAACTATGACGAGCGAGCCGGCGGAACAACGACCGCGCAGTAGCGATCCACTGCGCACCGTGGCACGCTGGGTGTTGGCTACTTTTCTCATCGGAGCTGGCATCAGCCACTTCACGCGCGCCGAGGAGTTCTTAGCCCAAGTACCACCGCAGTTTCCCGCACCGGAAGCAATCGTGGCGATTTCCGGCGTTGTTGAGATCGCTCTGGGCACCTCGTTGCTAACCCTACGGCGGCACCGCGCCACCGTTGGTTGGGTGACTGCTGGCTTCTTTGTGGTGATCTTCCCCGGAAATATCGCCCAGTTTCTGACCGGCACCACTGCCTTTGGCCTCGACTCCGATCTCGCGCGCGGGATGCGACTGCTGTTCCAACCTGCGTTAGTCGTGTGGGCGCTCTGGTGCACCGGAGCCTGGCGCGATTGGCGGGCTGCTCGGCGACAAGTCGCCCACTAGGGCTCACCCGACAGCATGGTGCAGACAAACGTCGGGACCGACCGGGCGCTACGCACCGATCGGCCCCGACGGGTCTGTTATCAGTTCAGGTCGAACCGATCTGCATTCATTACTTTGTCCCAGGCGGCAACGAAGTCGGTGACGAACTTCTGCTGCGCATCAGTCGTGGCGTAGACCTCGCTGAGTGCCCGCAACTGCGAGTTGGAACCGAAGACCAGATCCACGCGGCTGGCATTCCACTTGGTGTCGCCACTGTCCCGATCTCGCCCGACGAAGGCCTCCTCGGTATCCGAGGTGGGCTCCCAGACAGTCCCCATGTCCAGCAGGTTCACGAAGTAGTCGTTCGTGAGTTCGCCCGGCCGGTCAGTGAGTACCCCGAGGTCGGAGCCGTCGTAGTTGGCACCCAGCGAGCGCAAACCGCCCACCAGCACCGTCATCTCTGGCGGGGTCAACCCCAACAGCGCAGCCTTATCCACTAGCAGGTGCTCGGCGGGACGGGTGTGCGCTTTGCCCAGGTAGTTACGGAAACCGTCGGCAGTCGGCTCCAGAGCAGCGAATGACTCTTCATCGGTCTGCTCTTGGCCAGCATCGGCCCGACCTGGGGTGAACGGCACCTGCACTTCGGAGCCAGCAGCGCGAGCTGCCTGCTCCACCGCAGCGCAGCCACCCAGCACGATCAGATCGGCCAGCGACACCTGCTTGCCGGACTGCGCCGCGTTGAACTCCGACTGGATCCCTTCCAGGACCTCGATGGTCCGCGCCAACTCGCTGGGGTTGTTCGCTTCCCAGGAGTTTTGCGGCACCAACCGCACTCGACCACCGTTGGCACCGCCGCGCTTGTCGCTGTTGCGGTAGGTGGCGGCTGAAGCCCAGGCAGCACCAATCAGCTGTGACACGGTCAAGTCCGACTCGGCGATCTTGGCTTTGAGATCAGCAATGTCAGCGGCATCGATCAGGTCGTAGTCCACAGCGGGAATCGGATCTTGCCAGATCAGCGTTTCTGCTGGCACCTGCGGGCCGAGGTAGCGAGAGATCGGTCCCATGTCGCGGTGGGTCAGCTTGTACCAAGCCTTGGCAAACGCCAACGCGAACTCTTCCGGGTTCTCCAAGAACCGACGCGAGATCGGTTCGTAGATCGGGTCTTCCCGCAGCGCTAGGTCTGTGGTCAACATGATTGGGGTGTGGCTCCTGCTGGCATCATGCGGGTCGGGCACGGAGCCTTCGCCGGCACCCTCCTTGGGTTTCCACTGCCAGGCACCTGCTGGGCTCTTGGTCAGTTCCCAGTCGTAGGCGAATAGTGTTTCGAAGTAGCCGTTGTCCCAGGCAATCGGGTTCGGAGTCCAGGCACCCTCTAGGCCACTGGTGATCGCGTCGCCACCCTTGCCGGTGCCGAACCTATTTTCCCAGCCCATACCCATGTCGTGCAGCGGGGCACCTTCCGGCTCCCGGCCGACGTTACCTTCGTCGGTAGCAGCACCGTGGGTCTTACCGAAGGTGTGGCCACCTGCGACAAGCGCCACGGTCTCTTCGTCGTTCATCGCCATGCGGCGGAAGGTCTCGCGGATGTCACGAGCGGAAGCCAGCGGATCGGGGTTTCCGTTGGGGCCTTGCGGATTGACGTAGATCAGGCCCATCTGCACGGCAGCCAGTGGGTTGGCGAGTTCCCGCTCACCACTGTAACGCTCGTCGCCCAGCCAGGTGCCTTCATAGCCCCAGTTGATTTCCTCTGGCTCCCAGACGTCAGCACGCCCACCACCGAAGCCGTAGGTCTCGAAGCCCATGGACTCTAGTGCCACGTTGCCGGTCAGCACGAACAGGTCTGCCCACGAGATCTTATTGCCGTACTTCTGCTTGATTGGCCACAGCAGTCGACGGGCCTTGTCGAGGTTGGCGTTGTCCGGCCAACTATCCAGCGGCGCAAACCGCTGCATGCCGGTGCCGGCACCACCGCGACCATCGCTGATGCGGTACGTACCAGCAGCGTGCCAGGACATCCGGATGAAGAACGGCCCATAGTGGCCGTAGTCGGCTGGCCACCACTCCTGTGAGTCCGTCATCAGATCAGTCAGATCTTGCCGGAGCGCCTCGAAGTCCAGCGACTCGAATTCACTTGCGTAGTCAAAGCCCTCGTCCATCGGGTCTGAGTTCGGGTGGTTGGCCCGCAACAGGCTCAGATCGATCTGATGCGGCCACCAATCACGGTTGGTCATGCCGTCGGTATCGCGCCAGCGACCGCCTCCGGTCACCGGACATTTGCTCTCATTGCTCATGCTGTTTCTCTCCTTCGGTTGCAGCGAGCTTTCACTTACGGGGATCCCCCTGATCCCGAGATTTTTTGCCAGCGGTACTTTTCGGCTGGCACCGCGGACAGCGACCCCAGAAGGCCACCTCCGCTTCATCGATTTGAAAACCTTGGTCATCACTAGCGGTCAGACAGGGCGTCTCACCCACAGCGCAATCGACATCAACTACACGACCGCAATCTCGACAGATCAGATGGTGGTGGTTGTCGGCAACCCGATCCTCAAATCGAGCCGGTGACCCGGCGGGTTGAATCCGGCGCAGCAGTTGCGCGTCAACTAGGGTCCCTAACGCGTCGTAGACCGACTGCAGCGAAATCGAACCGATCTCGCGTCGCACTGACTCAGCGACGGCATCAGCGGTGAGGTGCGGTGCCTCTGCAACTGCTCGCAAGACAGCTAGCCGTTGCGCGGTGACTTGGATTCCGCGAGAGCGCAGTTCGGTGGCGGCGTCGGGCACGTCAGCAGCCTATCGCAGACTCTGGAGTCCCTCCAGTATTGGAATCCATCGACACGAATAGCGAACCCTCGAAGGCCCTGAGAGCCGAGGTCAAGAAATCTGCAAAAAAATGGCTACTGCGGGTTTCACAACCGTCGCACCGGGCACTCCAGTATTAGTCAGTCCCCATGGACTTTCGACAAGGAGGTAGAGCCCCATGACGGAGCGGCGACATCTGCTCCCCGATGAGAGCCAATCACCCACCGGCGGTAGCGGCAATCCATCCGGCCCAGCGACCACTGAACTGTCCCTCATCGAACTGGCAGCCGCCACCCGCGAGCGGTCCAAAAATCACCGGCAGACGGCCCGACGCCTTGTCGTTGCCACTATCGCCACCGGCTTCATCGGAGTCCTGGCGATCTCGCGGATCGAAACCTTCGACGTCTGGAGTTTCGCCCTGCTCGCTTTGGCCGGGATTCTGGCATTCATCGCCCAGTGGGCGCTGCGTCGCCACCGCAAAAGCCAAGCTGACTTACACCGAGCCAAGACCGAGTTGCAGCGAGTGGCCGACACCGACGCACTCTCCACGGTGACTGACCAACTGAATCAGCGCGGTTCCCAGTAGGAGATCGCAACGTCCCGACCGCAGTTGTCCAGACGTCAACTTCACCTACACGCCGAAACGGCCAGCAATCGTGCGTGAGTCAGGCAAGAATCGGAGAATGATCCGTTCGCTGTTCCGCTACCGCGCAGGTGAGCTCGTAGCCAATCCGGCAGGAGTCGAGCAGGGGCTACGCGGCCCACTACCCGCCGATGAAGTGCAACAACTATTCCAGGAAGTAGCGACCGAGAGCGCAGATTCCTCTTCGTTCATCTGGGTCAAGATGCAAGACCCCACCGATACCGAGATTGTCGACCTGCAGCGGATCTTCGGCTTGTCTCCGGTCCAAATTGACGAGATCAAAGACCCCCGGCAACGCCCCGCGCTTGAGAGTGATCCGCCGAAAGTCTTCGTGATCCTCAAAGAACTGCGCTACGTGGAGGAGACCTCCGACGTGGAGACCGGGCAAGTGTCGGTCTTTCTGGGTCCCGGTTTCGCGCTCTCAATCCGATACGGCGATGCCGCCCCCGGCAGCTCCCGGGACCGATTGGCCCACGAACCACAGTTATTCAAATATGGTCCCCCGGGAGTGCTGTACGCGATTTGCGACGTCATTGTCGATGGCTATCTCAACGTGTCCCGCGAACTCGATCTAGATGTCAGCGAGATTGAGGAACGGATCTTTGCCGACGAACTCGATGACCTCGTCACAGACATTTACCAACTGAAGCGGGAAAATCTGGAACTGCGCCGGGCACTGTCACCGCTACTGGTGACTGCCCGGGCATTGACTCGAGAGGAGGGCCGTGGCACACCCCCGGAGATGAAGACCCATTTCCGCGATCTGGGTGATCACATCTTGCAGGCGTACGATCTGGCCGATTCCCACGACCAACTGCTTATGGCGCTGCTTATGGCAGTCACTTCGCGCCAAGAGATGCGACAAAGCGAAGATATGCGCCGTATTTCCGCCTACGCGGCCATCATCGCGGTACCCACAGCAATCGCCGGGATCTATGGCATGAACTTTGTGAACATGCCGGGGTTAGAGTCCAGTTACGGGTATCCGATCGTGTTGGCAGCGATGATCGGATCGTGCATCTTGCTCTACCGGGCCTTCAAGCGCTCCGGTTGGCTGTAGCGGGCCGCTACCAGATTCGAACGCGCTGGTCCGGATCTCGCCACATGCCATCACCAGGCTGCAGGTCGAAGGCAGCCGCGAAGTCGTCATTGTTAACCAGCACCCCCATGACCCGGAACTGCGGTGGTGAATGGGGGTCCATAGTGACCCGACGCACAGCTTCCTCATCGCGGGTTTTCGCTCGCCAGACCTGCGCGTAGCCGATAAAGAACCGCTGCGCTCCCGTCAAGCCGTCGATCACCGGAGCGTCAGTTCCCGCCAGCGCTTTCTGATAGGCGCGGTAAGCCACTGCCACCCCAGATACATCTGCAATGTTTTCCCCCAAAGTCAACTCGCCATTCACCTGATGCCCGGTCACTGGTTCGTAATCAGCGTACTGCCGAACCAGCGCAGCGGTTCGCTGCGAGAACGCGTCATGATCGTCTTCGGTCCACCAGTTCCGCAAGTTGCCGTCGCCGTCGTACTGGCAGCCCTTGTCATCGAAACCATGGCTGATTTCATGCCCAATGACTGCGCCGATCGCCCCGTAGTTCACGGCGTCGTCGGCGGCCATGTTGAAGAACGGCGGCTGCAAAATGGCGGCCGGGAAAACGATCTCATTCATCTCCGGGTTGTAGTAGGCGTTGACCATCTGCGGCGGCATGAACCATTCCTCCCGATCAATGGGGCCGCCGAGTTTGGCCATATCACGGTCATGCTCGAAAAAAGACGCCTGCCGGAGGTTACCGATCAAATCACCGGGGGTGAACTGCAGCGCAGAGTAGTCCCGCCACACGTCCGGATAACCAATCTTGCTGCGGAAAGTGGCTAACTTCGCTCGCGCTTGCGCTTTGGTGTCCGCCGACATCCAGTCCAACGAGTCGATGGAGTCGGCGTAGGTGGCCAGCAGGTTATCGACCAGCTCCAACATTCGTGCTTTGTTTTCAGGCGGGAAGTGCCGCTGCACGTACTCCTCACCTAGCGCTTCGCCCAGTGCCTGTTGTACGACGTCCACGCCGCGCTTCCAGCGGGGTCGCTGTTGCGGTGCCCCAGTCAACGTCGTTCCGTAGAAGGCGAAGTTCTCAGCATCAAACTCTGCCGGCAGGTAGGGCGCATAGCCGCTGATGACCCGAAAGCACAGATAGTCGCGCCATGTCGCCAGATCCACCTCAGTCAACAACTCACCCAAGGCGGTCAGGTAGTCCGGCTGCCCGACGTTGATGGAATCCAATGTCGGTGCCTTACCAGCAGCAAGAAAGCCCGCAAGGTCAAGACCTGGTGCACTGCTGTCGGCATCAGCCACGGCCAATAGGTTGTAGGTGGCCTGTGGATCGCGGTTCCGGACGTTGTCCCAATGCGCTTCGGCGATGCGGGTTTCCAAGGCAACGATCCGCCCGGCAGCATCATCGGCTTGCTGCTGATCCCCCAGCTCTGCGAGCAGCCACAGCGCGGCGATGTGATTGCGGTAGGCGGTGACAACTTCGGCGAATCGGCCATCGAGGTAGTAGTCGCGATCCGGTAGGCCTAAACCGGATTGCCGAACATCAAGTAGGTAGCGGGTCGAGTCGCGGTTGTCCTGATGGACATACGTTCCGATGGGAGCTCCGACCCCTTCTCGATCCAGTCGGCCAAAAATCTCGGATAGTGCTGCTGGGCCATCAACTGCAGCAATGTCATTGAGTAGCGGCTGAAGCGAGCTGAACCCCTGTTCGGCGATGGCCTCGGTATTCATGTAATCGCGGTACAGCGCCGCGATCTTTCCAGCAGGAGTGTCGGTGGCTGGCTGCTGCGCTACGAGCTCGTCAACGATGTCGCGCAATTGCTCAAGTGATTCATCCCGCAATTTTGTGAACGAAGCGTACTCGGCCTTGTCCGCCGGGATTTCAAACTCGTCTAGCCAGCGTCCATGCCACGAGCGGTAGAAGTCGTCTTGCGGTCGCACCAACTCATCGCGCGAGGTCAGATCGATTCCGGAAGTTGCAGCAGCCATAGCCTCACTCTAGGGCGACGCGGGGCAGCCATGAACTTGACCCCTTGACTGATTCACTCCCGCTCCGAGGGCGACCAAGCCCTCCTCACCCGGCTGCCGAAAGCACTTTTCTGCCCTAGCCTGTAGAAGTGTCGCACTACGCGACCGAGTCAGGAGTTGTGATGGGATCGTCCATACCAGCGGAGGGCGTTCCTGACGGAACCGTCGTCGGCTCCGGAGAGTACGCCGTCGGCAACAACGGTGATTACTTCGCTGTCGGCCGCAAATGTCGCCACCTGCGGGCAGATCTCGCCCAGGGCAGCATCGACCCGGATGGCTGTCTGGTATGCCCCTGGCACGGCGCCAAGTACGACGTGGATTCTGGTGAAATGGTGCGAGGACCACAGGGCATCTTCGCCAAAATCCCCGGCTTGGACATGGGCTTTCAACTGCTGACCAAGATCTTGCCGTTGAAGCGCGGCCGCGTAAATCAGGTGGGTCGAGACCTCATCATCGACTGAGACGCAGGCCGCTCGCGGCCGCGCGCCCGGCACTCGCGCCACCCTCAGACACTTCTGCCAACATCTGCCGCTACCCACTGCTGGAAGAAATTGGCCGCAAACTGCCGTCTTTTCTGCGGAACCGACGCCGGCAGCATTTCGTCTCAACGGTGCACAAGGGAGGGGAGGGCCCATGCGCACCAGCAACTATCGCCAACCAGAGGCAAGCGGCTTACAGCAGGACGTGACCCCAGCCAGAATCGCGTCACCGCCAGCCAACACGCCAGCACTCGCCACTACAGGTAGCCTCGGACGGCGCTCAATCGTCTACGCCCACTACTGCGCTCCGGGAATGCGGCACTGGTTCATTACCGAATACGACCAGGTCACTGGGGAAATGCGCGGTTGGGTTCAGTCAGGAACCGCCGGACGGTGGGAATACCTGTCCCTATCACTCTTGAGTGCGGAACATCCTGAATTGCGGTTCGACGACCAATGGGCTCCCCAACCACTTGATCAGGGACTGCTGCTCTACTCCTTGACTCACTGTAAGTAGCCTCACGAGCACTCTGCCTCGCCAACAGCCGTTGTACTGACTAGGGTGCGGACAGCGAGCCGTTTCGTCATCGAACGGCGCACCTGGGAGTTTGCATGAGTGTTGCTGAAGGTGCTCCCGCCGCGGATGCCAAAGCATTCTTTGGTCATCCCAGAGGTTTGATGACGCTGTTCCTCACCGAGATGTGGGAACGCTTCTCCTTCTATGGCATGCGGGCTTTGCTCGCGCTCTACCTGATTACGCCACCCGATGGAGTGAGTCCGCCCGGCGGCGGCTTGGGATTGGACGACGGTAGCGCCACTGCGATCTATGGCACCTACCTGTCACTGGTCTACGTGTTTCCGCTCATGGGCGGTTGGATCGCGGATCGTATGTGGGGCGCCCGGCGGACGGTGCTGTGGGGTGGAATTGTCATTACGGCGGGTCATTTCCTGATGGCGGTACCGATCGAAGCGCTGTTTTGGATTGGACTGCTCTCCGTCGCACTGGGAACCGGCCTGCTGAAGCCCAACGTCTCTGCCCTCGTCGGCGGACTCTACGTCGGCAGCGAAGAGGCTCGCCGCGACTCCGGCTTCTCGATCTTCTACATGGGCATCAACCTAGGTGCATTGATCGCTCCGATCGTCTGCGGCACCATCTCAGAGTGGGTGGGCTGGCACGTCGCCTTCGCCGCAGCCGGAGTCGGGATGATGTTCGGGCTCATCCAATACGTCAGAGGCGGAAAGTATCTCGGCGACGTCGGTACCCACGTTCCCAACCCGGCGCCACCGGAGTTGCGGCGTAAAGTCGGTTACTCCAGCCTGATAGGCGTCGCCGCCTTCGCCGCAGTAGTGGCGGTCGTGAGTCTGCTGACCGGCGGGTTCAACATCGACAGATTGGTTGACATCCTCAGCATCGTCATTCTGCTGTTGCCGATCATCTACTTCCGAACGATATTCACCAAACGGAAACTCTCCGATGTCGAACGCTCTCGTGTAAAGGCCTTCGTCTTCCTGTTCTTAGTCGCGGCGATGTTCTGGCTGATCTTCGACCAGTCCGGCTCGACGCTGAACATCTTCGCGGAAAAACACACTGATCTATCTATCGGCAGTTTCGCTATGCCGGCCTCCTGGCTACAAAGCGTCGAGCCAGCAATGGTGATTATCTTCGCGCCAGTGTTCGCCACTATCTGGATGAAACTGGCCGATCGAGCGCCGTCGACTCCGGTCAAGTTCGCCCTAGGCCTTGTGGGTGTGGGCATCTCGTATCTGGTGATGGTGTTTCCCGGACTCATGGCTGATGAAGGCAACCTCAGCAGCGTGTGGTGGCTGGTGAGCATCTACGTCATCCAAAGTTGGGCTGAGCTACTCCTGTCCCCCACTGGCCTGTCTGCGACGACTCGACTAGCACCCACCGGCATGGCCGGGCAGATGCTGGCCCTGTGGTTCTTGGCGGCGGCCGTTGGCGACACCATCGGCGGTCAGTTGGCCAACCTGCTCTCCGGCTTGGGCTTGGCGTCCTACTTCGGGCTGCTCGGCTCGGTGGCCGTCCTCCT
>JAHZLH010000053.1 GCA_022599915.1 Actinomycetes bacterium | reverse complement strand
CCCTAACTTTGTTCTCCGGCTCGGCTTTCGCCGGCTTCGCGGCTGCGGGGCTCTTCTTGGCGGGGGCTTTCTTCGCGGCTGCGGGCGCCTTCTTCGCGGGCGCCTTCTTCGCGGGCGCCTTCTTGGCTGGGGCCTTAGTGGTTACGGTCTTCTTGGCTGGGGTCTTGCCGGGAGACTTCCTGACCACGGTCTTCTTGGCCGTCTTCTTGCCCGAACCTTTGGCCGCGGACTTGGTCTCAGTTGACTCTGAACCTCGCCGCGTCACTTTATTGGCCGCGCCCCCCACCGCACTCTTCACTTTGCCGACTAGCGACTTCTCACCCATGACTCTCCGTTCACGATCATTGCTGAATGTAGGGAACACCCCCCGCGCAAGCAAGAACATTATCGGGTGAGATTCGTCACTCAATGTAGCGATGTGACCCGGTTTCGGTGTCTTCGTCGGTCCCAGGTCGCCACCAGGCGCATGAGACTGGCCTAGTATTAGGACACCGCAACACGTCGATGGGGACGCGTGCGGCGCGATCAATGACTGGAGAGCGACCGGAGATGGTGTGAGTCCGGCGGTCATCGCGCACCACATCACCCCGGAGTCGCTGGTAGAACGGCCTACTGGCCCAGTAAATCCAGCCGCGGTGCGCAATGAGCGGTCGCAGCCCAGCGACAAGAAGGGTGGTACCGCGGGAACGGCAAAGCGCCCTCCCGTCCCTTCCGGTGTTACAGCACGGAGGGTCGATGTACCGCGAGGTTGCTCCCCGCATTGAACGCGCCGCCGACATGGAGGCGGGGATCCTGCAGTTCTGGCAGGACAACGACATCTTCCACCAGAGTTTGGAACAAACTGCCGGCAAGCCGCAGTGGGTGTTTTACGAGGGACCGCCCACCGCAAACGGTGTGCCAGGAACTCATCACATCGAGGCGCGGGTCTTCAAGGACATTTTTCCGCGCCATCGCACGATGAAGGGCTACCACGTACCCCGTCGCGCCGGTTGGGACTGCCACGGGCTCCCGGTCGAACTCACCGTGGAGCGAGAACTGGGTTTCAGCGGCAAACAAGACATCGAAGCCTTCGGTATCGCCGAGTTCAACGACAAGTGTCGGGAATCGGTGCTGCGCCACGTCGACCAGTTCGCGGTGATGACCGAGCGGATGGGCTATTGGGTCGACATGGATCAGGCCTACTGGACCATGAACCCGGCCTATGTGGAATCGGTGTGGTGGTCACTGAAGCAGATCTTCGATCGCGGTCTGCTGGCGCAAGATCATCGAGTCGCCCCCTACTGCCCCCGCTGCGGGACGGGACTGTCCGATCACGAACTGGCCCAAGGTTACGAAGACGTCGTCGATCCATCGGTGTTCGTGCGTTTCCCACTGCTCGACGGTCCGATCGCCGAACGCCACCCCGGGGCAGCACTGGTGGTGTGGACGACCACCCCGTGGACCCTGGTCTCCAACACCGCGGTCGCGGCCTCCCCCACCGCCGACTACGTGATCGTGCGGTCGGGGGAAGAAACGCTGGTGCTGGCCGAGGCCTTGGTGGAGCACATCTTCCAAGATGAAGACGTCGAAGTGCTGGAGCGGATCAGCCCGAACGACCTAGCTGGCTCCCACTACCAGGCTCCTTTCGACTTGGTGGAGGTTCCCGACGCCCACATCGTGGTGCTCGGTGACTTCGTCACCACCGACGACGGCTCCGGACTGGTCCACCTCGCGCCCGCCTTTGGTGCCGACGACTTGGCCGTAGGTCGAGACAACGGGCTACCGGTAGTGAATCCAGTGCAACCGGACGGCACTTTCGAGCCGGACATTCCGCTGGTGGGCGGCAAGTTCTTCAAGGACGCCGACCCGGACCTAGTCGCGGACCTGGAAAAACGCGGCCTGCTGTTGCAGGACCTGCCGTACGAGCACGCCTACCCGCACTGCTGGCGCTGCCACACGCCGTTGATCTACTACGCCCAGCCGTCTTGGTACATCAAGACCACTGCCCGCAAAGACGAACTGCTGGCGCAAAACGAGGCGACCAACTGGTTCCCACCCACCATCAAGTGGGGCCGCTACGGCGACTGGCTGAACAACAACATCGACTGGGCGCTGTCCCGTAACCGCTACTGGGGCACCCCACTGCCGTTGTGGCGCTGCCCGGAAGACCACATCACCGCCGTTGGATCGCTGGCCGAACTGTCACAGTTGGCTGGCCAAGATGTCTCTGGCATGGATCCACATCGACCCTTCGTGGACGACATCACCATCCCCTGCCCCGACTGTGGCGAGACCGCGAACCGAGTACCTGAGGTCATCGACTGCTGGTACGACTCCGGCGCGATGCCCTTCGCACAGTGGGGTTACCCGCATCAGAATCAGGAGGAGTTTCGCGCCAGCTACCCGGCTGACTACATCTGTGAGGCCATCGACCAAACCCGCGGTTGGTTCTACACCCTGATGGCGGTGGGCACGCTGGTGTTCGACGAGTCCTCCTACCGCAATGTCTTGTGCCTCGGCCACATCTTGGACGAGGACGGCCGCAAGATGTCCAAGAACTTGGGCAACGTGCTTGATCCAATCGAGTTGATGGACGAGCACGGCGCCGACGCGGTCCGCTGGTTCATGCTGGCCAGCGGTTCACCGTGGCAGGCGCGGCGAGTGGGGCACCAGGCGATCGAAGAAGTCTGGCGTCGCACGCTCTCGACCTACTGGAGCACTGTCTCCTTCCAAGCCCTGTACGCAAGAACAGCCGACTGGGAGCCCAGCGACAGCGCTCCGGCAAGCGATCACGTGATGGACCGGTGGGCACTGTCGCGCGCCAACGGCCTGGTGGCCGAAGTGGACGCCGCCCTAGAGGAGTTCGACAGCCAGCGGGCGGGGCGACTGCTGGGGAACTTCATTGATGCGCTGTCCAACTGGTATGTGCGTCGTTCCCGCCGTCGGTTTTGGGAAGGCGACCCCGCCGCACTACAAACGCTGCACGAATGTCTGCGCTTGCTCACGCTGGCGATGGCCCCGCTCACGCCGTTCATCACCGAGCGGGTGTGGCAGGACCTCTTTGCTGACAGCACGGGCGTGGCGTCGGTGCATCTGGCCGCCTGGCCGGAACCGAACCCCGCGCTGATCGACGCCAGCCTGGATGAGCAGATGTCGCTGGTGCGCAAACTGGTGGATCTGGGTCGCACCGCCCGCGGCGAGTCCAATATCGGAACTCGGCAGCCGTTGTCGGTCGCGCTGATCGCCGCCCAAGGCTGGGATGACCTCAGTGACGATATGCGGCAGCAGATCGCTGAGGAACTGAACACCATAGAGATCAAGTCACTGGCGGCTGCGGCCGGTGACTTGGTGGACGTGTCGGTCAAACCCAACTTCCGCAATCTTGGGGCAAGGTTCGGCAAGCAAACCCAACTCGTAGCGCGAGCGATCGGCGAGTTGGATCCCGAGGGGCTGGTGGGCCAACTTCGCTCTAGCGATGGCACCACCCGCATTACGGTTCCCGAGCTCGACGCGGTGGAACTGTCGCAAGACGACGTCATCATCACCGAAACCCCGCGCGAAGGCTGGGCCGTGGCAACCGGCGAAGGTGCCACCGTGGCGCTGGATCTGGAGTTGACCGATGAACTGCAGCGCATGGGCCTCGCCCGGCAGTTAATCCGGGTGGTGCAGGAAGCCCGCAAGAGTTCTGGTTTCGACGTCAGCGATCGCATCACCTTGCGCTGGCATAGCCAGGATCCGCAAGTAGCCGCAGCCATGGCTGAACATGGCCAACTGGTTGCTGACGAGGTGCTAGCGACAACGGTGGAACAACTCGCTGCTGGCGAAGACATACCCGCCGATGGCTTCAGAGATCGCGACGAGAGTTTCCAGATCTGGGTATCCCGCTAGGTCATTTCTACTGAACGGCTGGCGGCAACGACGACCGGACGTGGAATGCGATTCCGCTCATAGCCGGTCCACGCCGCCATCGGGCCATATGCCCGGGTGACGGCCTGGCCAGAGAATCCACGTCCTAGCCGGTGCCGTACTTCTTCGGGATGCCTTTGCGGTTAGTGGTCACATTGATGGTGGTCTTCTTGCCGTTACCAGCGACGCTGTGGGCCCGTACTTGCACCCTGTAGGTAGAACTCGGTGACAGTTTCTTAAACCTCTTAGACAGTTTCCCGTTCGGGGCGGGTACCCAGTCTTGGGATTTCCACTTCGTCCACGTCTCGGCCCGGGAGGCTTTCTTCGACGTGCCCTTCTTCGTGATCCGCGTCAAATAGCCATCCGGTTGCGCGCTACCAATATTCTTTGGTTTCTTCCACGTCACCGTGAACTTGTTTGCTTTGCGTTTCTTCGCTGGTGCTTTCAGTTTCTTCACCGCACCCGGTGACGCCAGGCCATCGAGTTGGCTAGTGATGCGTTCCACGGTCAGGTCAGCAGTCAGATACACCCACACCGTGTTCCCGGCAGCATCGACCAACTCCACGATGTATCCACCATCATTACGCTGCACCACCTTGACTACCGTGTACTCATCCCCCTGACTCGACACCGCATCTTCCGCAGCTTGCGCCGGTGGCTTCGCGTCCCCACCAGAAATGATCTGCCCTAAATCCTCCACATTCTCATCAGGAGTGATCACCGTGAACCCGGTGCCAGACACCGCCAGTGAGTTCGGGGACTCCACCGCATTCGACTTCACGGTCAAGATGGCCGCGGACTGGGTGTCATCACGAGGGAAGAACCGCACCTTCACCTCACACTGTCCACCCCGAGGCACCCGGTCATCGGTGCAGTCACTGGCATTTGCGACATCAAACTCATCCAACTCGGTACCCTGCTCATCAGTCACCGACACCTCGGTCACCTCCAGCGGCGCATCACCACTATTGGTGATCACCGCTGTTTTCGTGATCACCGTGCCCACTTCCCGATCCCCGAAATCCACCGGCTCACCCGTCACTACCGGCGCCACACCCTGTCCCTGCAACAGCACCGACTCCTTCGGATTCAAAGTGTTAGCAAACACCGTGATCGTGGCCGCACGCGGACCCACCTGATCCGGAGCGAACACCACCGTCACCCGACACTTACCGCCCGGCTGCAACGACCGGCTCCGACACAGATCACCCTTCAGCGAACTGCCCTTCTTCGGGTTCTTCTCACGTCGGAACTCTGGGGTGTAGCCACGCACCTTCTTCACTCGCACCTCCACCTTGCCAGTGTTTTTCACCACCACCGTCTGACGACGCTGCTTACCCACCGGCACCTTCAAAAAGTTCTTCACCACCGCCGACGCTTCCGGATACGCCCCCTCACCCGACACCGCGAAACGATCCGGCTCATCGGCACCCTGACGTTTGACCTGCAACGTCGCCGCACGGACTCCGTCCGTCGTCGGCGCAAACCGGATACCCACCTCACATTCATCGCCAGCTTTAAGACGTCTCTGCGAGCAGTTGTCCTTGTCTGTCAGCCGGAAATCTTCATCACCCGCAACCGCGACCGCCGTCACCGTGGTCGCCGAGTCACCCTCGTTCACCAACGTCACCGTCTGAGTCGTCGCCGACCCCACCACCGCATCACCCACCGACCGCGGCGGCAACGACCACCCAGCCCACCGCTGTCAGACATCTGTTGCCGCTCACTCGTCCAGTGGGGTGAATGTGCATATGACGTGAACCAGATCCTGGACTCCGACGTCGCAGTTGGACAGGTGAGGAGGGTCCATGAGTATGGGGACCATCAGATTTTGTGGTGTTGGTTTGGTCACCGGAGCAGTTGTCTTGGCGGTGCTGGGTTCCGGACCGGCAGCATCAGATCCATCAGTGACAGCGGCCGACCAAGACGCGTCCAGGAGTTCAGGAGCCGGTCTACAGAACGGCGACTTCGAGGACCGAGTCCTTAGTCCCTGGCGCAACGACTCGAGCGGTAGTGGCAGCGCTCGCCTGATTGCGGAATCAGGGGACCACTCAGCCCTTCTTGCCCCCGCTATTGATGGGACTGCCCGTCTGGTGCAGACCGTGTCGGTCAGGCCCAACACGGAGTACTCCCTGAGCGCAGTTGTCGACAGCCGAGGTGCAACAGCGGCTCTTGGCGTTAAGGGACATCAGGGCAAGTGGACGCAACGTGAGTCGGCAGATCTTCCGCTGAACTTCCGCACCGCCGACGGGGTGAACGAGGTCGAGATCTACCTGCAGGCGTGGAAGCGCCAGAGCGGAACTGTCGTCGTGGACGACGTCGTGTTGAGTGACGGCACCGAAACACCTGCGCCAACCCCCTCGGTTGAACCCACCCCGACAGTGACGCCAACGGCTGAACCCACGGCCACGGCTGAACCTACGACTGAACCTTCACCGAGTGAGGAACCGACGCCGCAACCCACGCTTACCGCGCCATCATCCCTGCAGATAGAAAACCCTGACTTCGACAACGGGCTCGACGGCTGGCAAGACGGTAGTGACAGCAATGCCGCCGCAACAGTCAGCACCGGTGTACTCACCCTTGCTCCTGCCGCCGACGGAACGGCTCGGGTCAGCCAACAGGTAGCAGTCGAGCCAAACTCGACGTACACCATTTTCTTGGATCGAGCAGCGCCCGCTGGCGATGCTGCTGCTTATGTGAAAGTCAAAGGACATCAGGGCAAGTGGACCGAGGCCGAGGACGACTCCCGCCTAGTCTTCACCACCGGCGATGTCACCGAGATTTCGCTGTCCGTCCACGCGTGGAAGGGCCAGCAAAGTGCTGCTCGCGTTGACGGCGTGCGAGCCTATCTCGGGGACATAGCCGAGGAGCGGGAACCGGGACCCGAACCGTCAAGTTCCCCAACGCCAACGCCGACGGCCGAGCCCACGCCCACACCCACACCATCAGACTCAGAGCCCACTACCAGTCCGACGCCTGAACCCACGACGCCAGTCGACCTAGGAGTGGACAACCCCGGCTTTGAGGACGGCCTAAACGGCTGGACGGTGGAATCCGGAAGCCCTGAACTCATTGATGATGCACCGGAAGGCGCCTCGGCAATCAGACTCGACCCCGCCCCGGGCACCACCGTGAGACTCAGTCAATCAGTCGGCGGGCTTGAGCCGCGAACGAAGTACACCTTCGCCGTGAAGACCCGTACTACCGGCGATGTCTGGGCCTCCTTTGGAGTCGAACAGGGAGTCCAGAAACCAAAATCGAACTCAGTCCGGGAATCACAGTGGTCGGAGAAGCGGTTCACTTTCTATACCGGTGCGAACGATCGCCAGGTGAACCTTTACCTCCAGGCATACCAAACCGACGTGGCGGGCTCCGTCTTCTTCGATGACGTCAAAGTAGTGGCAGGTGATTTGCCGGTTCCGGAGCCACCAGTGGGCGTCAGTTGGCCGAGCGCACCCGAAACAGTGTCCTTGCCCAGCGCCGGCTCGGAGATCGTTCGCAATGGCGATTTCTCTTTCGGGGACGCTTCTTGGGTTGTCGATCTCGGCAGCGTCAACGATGGTCTGCTCACTTTGCAATCCCGCGATGACCGCACCGCACGAGCGGTCCAAGACACCCAGATATTGCTGGCAGCTTCACGCGCATACCGGTTGACGGTGAGGGCGCGGGCAGCCGACGGCGCACCAACAGTCGGGATCAAGGTGGGTGAGGAGTTCCATCATCTGCAGGTCAATGACGGCGACTGGCGCGACTATCACGTGGACTTCACCTCTCCCGCGACCCAAACAGCGGGCAAGTTCCATCTCGAACGGTGGAAGGGAGACAGTGGCGTTCTTGAAGTCGACTCCGTGTCGATGAAAGCGGTTGGCGGGGAATGGCTGGATACACCGCAGCCCACTCCGGCGCAGACCACCGAAACCTTGATTGAAGATTTCGAGGGCGGTCTCGATCCACAGAAGTGGCTCATCGTCGATCGCGCCTGGGGTGGCGACAACGGCGGTCTTATCCCAGAAAACGTCAGCCTCGCCGATGGGGTCTTGAAACTGAAGGCTCAGGGCGACCAGTACCGCGGTGACCAGCAGGGGCATGGCGGTCGAACAACTCGGGTGGGGGCCGGCATCGCCACTCGCGACTACTTCGCCTCCGGAAAGTACGTCGTTCGCGCCAAGATCCCGCCGGAACTCGGTGCGGTTTCCGCGTTTTGGAACTTCCACTACATCGAACATTTCCCCGACGAACCGGAGTACTGGCAGGAACCGAGTCGCATCAGAAACACCGAGATCGATTGGGAGTTCCCGACCGATCTGTCCAACGGCACCATGGATGACCCGATCAGCTTCCAGAATGGCCGGGCCAATAGTTGGGGCGGCAAACTCGGTGGTGAAGGAGCCCATCACCCAGGACGCGTCGACTTCGGTCGCAATATCGCTGATGGCGAGTTCCACGACTTCGGCATTGAGTGGCACTCCGGCGGCAATGAGGAAATCCCCAAGGTGATCTGGACGCTAGACGGCGAAGAGGTCTACCGCCACGAGGGCGCCGAGTACGGCCAGGACAACATCCCCTACCGCGCTGCCCGGTTCTGGATCGGCATCTGGTTCCCAGCGTCCGGCTACAAGGAACGAGTCAACGGCGAGTACGTGGACCGTGTCGGCTGGGCCGGGGACCCCGAGTTTGACACGACGGTCCTGGAAATCGATCGCGTGGAGATCACTCCCTTCAACGAGCCCAACGACGCCTGGGTGGCCGAGACGTGGCCCAATGGCTGGTACGCCCCGCCAAGTGAATATCCCGTCGTCGGGAAGTAGCAGCTACTGCGCGGACTCAACGCTACGGATGATATGCCCGGATTCGGTTGCCGGGCATGGGGCAATAAGTCTCGCGCGCCACAGGCGGCGCCGACGGTGTTACTGGATGGCGACTGTGGCCTGCTAGAGACCGGATAGCACCGAGACGCCAATACCGACGGCAAGGATCAGCACTAGGAAGGACAGATCCAAACTGATCTGGCCCAGGCGCAACGGCGGGATGAAGCGGCGTAAGAAATTCAGCGGTGGGTCAGTGAGCGTGTAAATGGCTTCTGCGATGAGCAACACCGGACCTTTGGGTCGCCAATCCCGCGCAAAGACTTGCACCCAGTCAAAAATCAGCCTGCCGATCAAAATCAGCCAATAGATCCACAGGACTGTGGCAAGAATCCCGAAGATCACGAAGAAAACTCAACTCTGGTTGTAGAAGCCGTCCCGAGCCTGTTGGACGGCCGGAGCATCCCGGACGTCAACGTTGGCTGGCGACAGCAAGAATACCTTCTGGGTGACCCGCTCGATCGTGCCGTTCATGGCAAAAACGAGGCCAGCCGCGAAATCAACGATGCGTTTAGCGTCTGAGTCATCCATCTCGGTCAAGTTCATGATGACTGGCGCACCAGCGCGGTACTCCTCACCAATCCGCCGCGCATCGTTGTAGGAGCGCGGGTGGATGGTGTGGATCGAGTACGGATCGATGTCCGACTGCACCGACACCGGATCAGCAACCGCAGTTGCCGTGGCTGACTCAGTCCGGGGCAGCGTCGTGACCGGAGCCGGAGTGCTCGCTGGCACCGCCCGAACCGGGGCAGCCGAGGTCCGGCTTGGCTCGTCGTACCCAGGGTGCACGTAGTTGGGATCGTCTTCGACTAGGCCGAGATACACACCCAGTCGCTTCATCGCATGTGCCATGTCTGCTCCTCGATCGGGGAAGGGAGGCGCCTGGGACATCCTCTCGTGGGCGCCTGCTGATTGGCGTCACGAACGGATACCCGCACCCTGACGTTACCTGACATAGTGACGTTCCCCTAACACCGCACTACCGACGCGCACATGTGTCGCACCGGCCTGAACGGCCTGTTCGAGGTCACCACTCATCCCAGCGGACAATAGTTGCGCCATTGGGAAGTCTACGAGTACCGATTCGCGCAGTTGCGCGAGCCGGTCGAAAGCCGCTGCTGGGTCTTCCTGCAGCGGTGCGACGGCCATGATGCCAGCCAGCCGCAGTTGTTCGGAGTCAGCCACCTGCTGACATAGCGACGGCAGTTGCTCCGGTGCCACACCACCACGGCCCTCGGCACCGCCGGACAGATCGACCTGTACTAGGGCGGAGATCGTCCGCTCAGCGCGCTCAGCGGCGCCATCAAGGGCAGCTACTACCTCCGGGCGGTCCAGGGAATGCACCATGTCGGCGTAGCGGGCAACTTTGCCAGTCTTGTTGCGCTGCAGTTGACCGATGAAGTGCCAGGTCAGCGGAAGTCCGTCGCACTCAGCGTGCTTGCGGCTAGCCTCCGGCTCCCGATTCTCTCCCACATCGGTGACGCCCAGCCGCGCCAAGATGGCGACATCGCTAGCGGGGCGGGTCTTGGTCACCACAATGAGGGTGACCTCGGCTGGGTCTCGCTCGGCCGCTGCGCAGGCAGCTGCGATCCGCTGCTGCGTCTGCTGCAGTCCGACGGCGATCTGATCGCGGCGGGCCGCTGGGTCAGGCAACTCTGATGGGGATTCAGTCACGATTCGCCTCCCCTTGAGTGCTTTCGACCGGTATCAAGGCGATCAGCATTCCCTGACGCCCAGTGGTGCCATCGCGACGGTAGGAGTACCGGTCGCTCGACTCGTAGGTACAGGCCGGATCGGCGGCCATCACTTGAACACCAGCCCGCTGCAGTTGCTCAATAACACCGGCGTGGAGATCGACGGCAGGAGTCCCCCGCCTGGTTTCCGCGACAGCGGAACTAGCGGCAGCACCCACTTGATCACGCACCTCACTAGAAACCTCGTAACAACCGGGACAGATCACTGGACCAATCGCGGCATGCATGTGGCTCGGCTCTGCCCCCAACGCGACCATCCGTTCGACCACGGCTGCTGTAGCGTTCACCGAGACGCCCCGCCAGCCGGAGTGCACCGCAGCCACAACCCCTGCCTCGCTGTCAGCGAGCGCCACCGTGGCACAGTCAGCGCCTTGCGCTAACAATCCCAATCCCGGGGTGGTGGTGACGAGGCCGTCAACAGCGGGGACTGTGCCAGCCTCACTGACAATCGCGGCGTCCCGACCGTGTGCTGCCTGCATCACCGCGATCCGCTCCGGCGCCAGCCCGATGCGGCCAGCCAGCACTTCGCGATTACGGCTGACCGAATCGGGATCATCTCCCACGTGATCGGCAAGGTTGAGTCCGGCATAGGGACCGGAACTCACCCCACCCGCCCGACTGGAGAAGTGCCAGCGGACTCCTGGTGGCGGTTCGGGAGCCTGCCACTGACTCACTTCAGGAAGTCGGGGATATCGATTCCGTCATCCGGGTCGTCAAACACGATCGGCTCCACTGGACGGCCAGTGCCGGCCGGCTGGGTTGCCGCCGGCTGATCCGACTGCCGAGTCGCGGTGGGTCGGACCGAGACGGTCTCGGTTTCAGGAAGCTGCACGGTTTTTTCGGACTCAGAGCGAGCCTTGGGGAGCCCGCCATCGAAGCCAGCCGCAATCACCGTCACCCGAGTCTCATCGCCCAGCGTGTCGTCGATGACGGCACCGAAGATGATGTTGGCCTCTGGGTGCGCAGCTTCGGATACCAGCCGGGCTGCCTCGTTGATCTCGAACAAGCCAAGGTCACTACCACCGGCGATCGACATCAGCACCCCGTGGGCACCGTCGATACTGGCCTCCAGCAGTGGACTGTTGATGGCGCTCTCCGCGGCGGAGATGGCGCGGTCTTCACCTCGTGAGGAGCCGATACCCATCAACGCCGAACCGGCGCCTTGCATCACGCTCTTCACGTCAGCGAAGTCGAGGTTGATCAAGCCCGGGGTTGTGATCAAGTCAGTAATGCCGGACACACCCTGTAGCAGGACGTGATCTGCCTGACGGAAAGCGTCGATGACGCTGATCTGCCGGTCAGTCAGCGAAAGCAACCGGTCGTTGGGGATCACGATCAGGGTGTCGACCTCGCCACGCAGCGATTCGATACCGGTCTCAGCCTGGGCGCTGCGGCGGCGACCCTCGAACCCAAATGGTCGGGTGACAACGCCGATGGTCAGCGCGCCCAGTCCGCGAGCAATGCGAGCTACGACGGGTGCGCCACCAGTGCCAGTGCCGCCACCTTCACCTGCGGTGACGAAGACCATGTCAGCGCCCTTCATCACCTCTTCGATCTCATCAGCGTGGTCCTCGGCGGCCTGACGACCGACGTCCGGGTCCGCCCCGGCGCCTAGTCCACGGGTCAAATCCCGACCAATGTCGAGTTTGACGTCCGCGTCGCTCATGAGCAGCGCTTGAGCGTCGGTGTTGATCGCGATGAACTCGACTCCCTTGAGCCCGTACTCAATCATTCGGTTTACCGCGTTGACACCACCGCCGCCGATACCGACAACCTTGATGACCGCGAGATAGTTTTGCGGAGCAGCCATTTCTACTTCCCTCCCCACGCCGCGTAGTGCGGCGGATTCGACACCGGATTTTCCGGCGATAGTCCCCTGAACGCCCGATTTACCCAACTCTCAACCTGACGTTGAGGGCCATTGCTGACCTGGCATTGGGCTGGAGCCTATGCAGCCGCAGTACCCCGTGCAAGGAGTTTCGATCAGATCACGGGAAAAATCGCGGGTAATTCCTCGACCTATAGTCGAGGTCTGGACTTGTCAGCGCTTGCGGCAGCTGGAAACGCTACTGCACCGACTCCGGCTGCGGCTGAGATTCCTCTTGGTCAGTATTTCGTTTGGGCAGCTTGGCATCGCCAACTAGAGAGGGTCGGTCTGGGGTGGATACCACATAGCCATCTGCCTTCAACGACATTAGCGCAGCCAGCACTTGGGCTTTGTCCTGGTTGAGTTCCGAACGCCCCCAGGTCACCTCGCTGCCACCATCGAGTCGCAGCGCGATCAAACCGTCATCGGAGATATTGGCCTCGCGGACCACTCCCGGTTCTTGCTGCTCGATCGCGGCCAGCGCATCCGCCAGTTCCGGCCAACGAGAATCCTCCCCGGAGATCACCGGCAGTCCCTTCGGGCGGCTGCCTTCTTCCCGAATCGGCTCGCCCTGCTGATCGAACACAATCCAATTGCCTTTTTCGCCCCGAATCGCGAACGGGATTCGCTCATCAACCTGGATCACGACCGTCCAGGGACGCTCCAACTCCAGTTCAGCGGCTTCAATCCCTTCAACCGCGACGGCCGCGGACACCACCGTCTGCTGATCGACGTCTCGCAGTGCCGTGCCATCAGGAATTCCGGCTGCCGCCAGCACCTGTTCCGCGGTCTCGGGCAAGGCTCCAACTACAACAACGTCTCGCACCGGGATCGGCGACGACCAGGACATCATCCAATAGGCGGCTGCCACCAGCCCGGCTGCCAGCACCCCAACAGCGATCACCCGGCTGCGACGAGGACGAAATCGGCGCTGCGGCGGCTCTTCGATCTGCGCAATCCCAGGCTCGGTTTCCACAATCGGGTCATCCATCAGCGTATTCATGGGCTCCCCCTTCTGGATATCGCTCGCGGAGCAGATCAAGAACTTCCGGGCCCAGCATGGAGATGTCCCCGGCACCCAGGGTCATGACAATATCTCCTGGCCGTGCTCGTTCCGCGAGGTGGCCGGCAACTGCAGACCACGATGGTTCAAACACAACTTGGCCTGGCGGTAGCGGCACATTACTGGCCATCGATTGGCCGGAGGCACCGGGTATCGGCTCCTCCCCCGGCGCAAAAACCTCCAAGACGACGACTTCGTCCGCCAGTCCTAGGCTTTCGCCAAACTCTCGGCTGAATAGCGCGGTTCGATAGTAGTGGTGAGCTTGAAAAGCGACGACCAGCCGACCGCCAGCAACAAACTCCCGCGCTGCCTGCAACGTTGCGCTGAGTTCAGTGGGGTGATGGGCGTAGTCGTCATAGACCCGGATGTCAGCTACTTCACCGCGGAACTCAAATCTACGTCGGGTACCAGCGAAACTAGACAGACCGTCACGAACCGCATCCCGCGGCATACCTAGCCCGACGCACACTGCTAGGGCCGCAGTGGCATTGAGGGCGTTGTGCCGACCCGGGACTGCTAGCGAGATCGGCCCCAGCCGCTCACCGCCAGCCACGACGTCGAACTTGTAGTCCGCCTGATCTCGACCGAGAATCTCCACCCGATAGTCAGCAGTCGGCTCTTCGCCGTACGTCACGACTCGGGTGCCGCGCTCTCGAGCACGGGATGCCAACTCAGCACTGTCAGCCTGATCAATGCACACCACAGCAAAACCGTCGTTGCGGCGCACTAGGCCCACGAAATCGTCAAACGCTTGCTTGAGCGCTTCGTAGCTTCCCCAATGATTCAGATGATCCGGTTCAACGTTGGTAACTACCACCGCTGTGGGATCCATTCGCAGGAACGCACCATCGGATTCGTCTGCTTCAGCGATGAACAGGTCGCCAGTGCCCGTGTGAGCATTACTGCCGAGATCGTTGACCTCACTGCCGATGGCATAAGAGGGATCGACACCACAGTGCTGAAGCGCCACGGTGATCATCGAGGTGGTGGTGGTCTTGCCGTGGGTGCCGCCTACCCCCACGACGGTGGAATCAGCCATCACCAGTTGCAGTGCGATTGACCGAGAAATAATGGGGATGCCACGTTCCCGAGCAGCCCGAATCTCCGGGTTGTCATCCGGAATGATCGGGGTATCAATAACCGTCTGTACCGGACCGTTCGGGGTCTGGAGTTGGTCTGGGCTATGACCGATGTAGATCTTCGCGCCCTGCGATCGCAGCGCCGCCAGCCGAGTCGAATCCCGCATGTCACTGCCTGACACCGGAACACCCCGATCCAGCAGTAGCCGCGCAAGCCCGGACATGCCAGCGCCACCAACTCCAACGAGATGGACGCGGCCCAGTTCGGCCAGAGTGCACGGCGATGTGGTCATTCCACTCCCGCCGCAGTACGCACCATCGCCGCCAACTGCGCGGCACCATCAGCAATGCCATAGTTTGCGGCCGCCGTCGTCATCTGGCCGATCAACGCCGGATCCGCCAGGATCGGCATTACCGCCGACACCAAAGTCACTCCGCTCAACTCGGCATCCTGAATCATCAGACCGCCGCCAGCGCTCACGACCGGGGCAGCGTTGAAGCGCTGCTCACCGTTGCCGATCGGATAGGGAACATAAATGGCCGGCAGCCCCACCGCGGCGACCTCGGCACAGGTCATTGCCCCGGACCGACATACCGCAATATCCGCCGCCGCATAGGCCAAGTCCATTCGGTCGATAAATGGAAGCGAGTGATAGCCCGAGGGTGCCTGTTCCCGGAAGGCATCCCCTTCATCCTGCTGGCGAGCGCCGACCGCGTGCAGTATCTGCACTCCCTCACCGCACAGGTCTGCGGCCGCCTCCCAGATCGCTTGGTTGATCGACGCGGCTCCCTGCGAACCGCCAAAAGCCAACAGCACCTGGCCGTCGGGAGCCAGGCCGAAGAACTCGCGAGCGGCTTGTTGCTGCTGTCCCCGATCCAAGTCAGAGATAGCCGCGCGCAGCGGACAGCCAAGCCGGGCCGCATGCCGCAGCGAGCCGGCGTAGTTTTCCGCCACAAACGGAGTGAGTCGAGCTCCCACTCGATTCGCCAAACCCGGTTTGGCGTTGGCTTCGTGAACCACGAACGGGGTCTTGGCTCGTCGGGCAGCCAAGTACACCGGGATCGACACATAACCGCCGAAACCACAGATCACGTCCAAGTCCTCCCGGGCAATGACCTCCCGGGACTCAGCCACTGCTTGGCGGAGCCGACCTGGCAACGAGAACAACTCCTTGTTGATGCGTCGCGGCAGCGGCACCGGCGGGATCAACGTCAGTTCGTAGCCCCGCGCCGGCACTAGATCTACTTCCAAACCCCGTTCGGTGCCGAACACCACGATGTGACTATCCGGCTGTTGGCGGCGAATTTCGTCGGCCAGGTTGAGGGCGGGTTCGATGTGACCGCCAGTGCCGCCGCCGGCAATTCCTACCCGGATCGGGCGGTCGTGGCTCATCACGTGCTCCTGGCCGCAGACTGTTGGTCCTGCACGGCGTGAGCATGTCGGCGGGCAGCGCCTAGCAGCAGACCGATTCCCGCGAGCAGCGGTACGAGCGACGAACCACCGTAGGACACCAGGGGCAAAGTCACTCCAGTAATGGGCAGCATCTTCAACGCCGCCCCGACGTTGGTGATGATCTGAATAATGAGCCACGTCCCCATACCGGCCGCCAGCAGCCGGACAAATCGATCGGGGGATTCCTTGGCCAATCGCAGAATCGAGAAGATCAGCACACCGAACAACACCAACACCATCAGGGTTCCCACCAAGCCGAGTTCTTCCCCGATGACCGGCAGGATGAAGTCAGTGTGGGCGGCGGGCAGCGTCCCCCACTTCTCTCGCGACGCGCCGATGCCGACTCCCCACCAGCCACCGGTACCCATCGCGTACATGCCTTGGGTCACCTGCCAGGCGCCGTCGAGGGTGTCGGCATCCGGGTCCAGGAAGGCCGTCCAGCGACGCACCCGATACTCCGCACCAAAAGACATCATTGCCACACCCACAAGACCAAGGGCACCCATGAACGCGAACAGTCGCAGCGGCGCTCCAGCCGCGAACAACAATCCAGCCAAGATGATTGCCAGGATCATGGCGTTGCCAAAGTCGCCCTCCATCACCACCAGGAAGACCATCACCAGCCCCACTGGCACCACTGGAATCAACAGGGTCGGCCAATCCATGACCGGTCGGTACTTGCGGGTGAGCACATCAGCCCCCCAAGCCACCAGCGCAAGTTTGGCGATCTCGGAGGGCTGTATCCGAATCGGCCCGACCTCGATCCAGTTCCGTTGCCCGTACACCTCCACCCCGATACCGGGAATCAACACCAGAATCAGGGCGGCTACGGCGATCAGCAGCAACGGCCACGCGAACGCGCGGACTTTGGACGTCGGCAATTTGGCCGCGATGAAGAGACCGACGAGCCCAATCACGGCGAAAATGGCTTGTTTGAAGAACAGGTCGGTACTGCCACCGGTCTCCCGCAGCGAGTCGATGGCTGATGCCGACCACACCATTGCGAGGCCTAGGGCGAGTAGGAACAGCGTCGACCCGAGCATCAGGTAGTAGATGCTGGCCGGATGCTTGCCCAGTCTTTCCCGGAGGTCAGAACTGGCGTCATGCTCGGTCACGCTCATGTTCAGCCTTCCTGCTCGTAGCCGGGCAGCTGACGCACCTCCTGGGCGAACAGGTCACCCCGTTCCCCGTAGTTCGAGAACATGTCCCACGAAGCGCATCCGGGGGCTAGCAGCACCGCGTCACCCGGCTGAGCCAGGCTCGCAGCGGCTGACACCACCTCTGCCATCGCCCCAGTGTCCGTCCTGGACACCTCCACGACGGGTAGGTCGGGGGCGTGTCGCGCCAGTGCCTCAGAAATCACCTGTCGATCTTGGCCCAACAGCACCACCGCGCGGATCCGGTCAGCACAGGCAGTGATCAGATCGTCAAACTCTTGACCTTTCGCTAACCCACCGGCAATCCACACCGATTTTTCGTAGGCGCGCAGCGACGTGGTGGCGGCATGAGCGTTGGTGGCCTTGGAGTCATCGATGAACCGGACACCGGCGACTTCAGCCACCTGAGCGATCCGATGGCCTGCGGGTTCGAAATCGCGAAGTCCAGCGGCTACCGCCTCCGGTGGCAGACCGTGGGCCCGGGCCAGGGCCGCGGCGGCGAGCGCGTTCGCCACATTGTGCGGGGCGAATGGATGGATATCGGCGAAGCTGGCTAGTTCCGCGGCGCCTCCTTGCGGATCGGCGACGAAGGCTCGGTCGACGAGCAGATCCTCCACCACCCCCAGCTCGCCCACCGCCGGAACACCCAAACCAAAGCCGACTGCTCGACAACCCGGCAGGACCTCGGCAGCCGCAACCATCTGACGAGTCACCTCATCCGCCACGTTGTAGACCGCCGCCCGTTGGGTGCGCTGGTAGATGCGCGCCTTGGTTCGGACATAGTTGTCGAAGGAGCCAAAATGATCGACGTGATCTTCGGCGATATTGAGGCAGACCGCGGCTTCCGGGCTCACTGTCCACCAAAACGGCACTTGCGGTGCCCCTACCTCAACCGCGATCACGTCCAGTTCTTGATGCAGCACTGCATCCACTAATGATACGCCAATATTGGCAGCCGCCACGGCTCGCAGATCGGCAGCTCGCAGCATTGACTCCAGCATCAGCGTGGCAGTGGTCTTGCCGTTCGTTCCGGTGATCGCCAGCCACGGCGCCGATTCCGAAGAGCGCAACCGCCAGGCTAGTTCGAGTTCCCCCCAGACCGGAATTCCGGCTGCTTGGGCAGCAGTGATAATCGGCGCACCAGGGGGAAATCCCGGTGACACCACCAACAGGTCCAGGTCGGCCGGCAAACTGTCACCATCGCCTAGCCGCACCGCAACGCCCAGGTTGCTGAGCTCCCCCGCCCAGCGCTGATGCTCTTCGGAGTCGCCACCATCTACTGCGGTAACGGTGGCACCCAACTCCCGCATCGCTCGAGCGCACGCCGCGCCAGCCAGCCGAATACCGGCAACGCCAACCCGCACCCGACTCCAGTCAGAATCCAGACTCAGCGCATCGATCATGTGGTGACCCAGCCAAAGAAGAACAACGTGAGCGCTATCGCAATACACATGGCGTGGACGATCCAAAACCGGACCACGATCAGAATCTCCGGCCAGCCCAGTAGTTCGAAGTGGTGGTGCAGCGGGGCCATCCGGAACACTCGCTTGCCGGTCAACTTGAATGAGCCCACCTGCAGGATGACTGAGACGGTGATGATGAAGAACAGGCCACCGATCAGGATGAGCAGCAACTCGGATTGCGTCATCACCGCCAGACCCGCAATACCGCCACCGAGCGCTAGCGATCCGGTGTCACCCATGAAAATCCGGGCGGGGTGGGTGTTCCACCAGAGGAACCCGAAACAGGCACCGGCGCACGCAGCCGCAACCACGGTCAGATCCAATGGGTCTCTGACGTTGTAGCAGAGTTCACCTACCGACTCCGCGCACGACTGGTTGAACTCCCACAACGAGATCACGATGTAGGCAACGAAGGATGCCAGCGCAGCACCTGCGGCCAAGCCATCCAACCCATCAGTCAGGTTGACGCCGTTCGTCGTTGCGGTGACAAGGAACCACACCCACAGTACGAACAACCCCAGCGGCAATATCCAAGGAGTGTCCCGAACGAAGGAGATGGCTTGGGATGCCGGAGTGAGACCGTTCTCATCGGGGAACTGCACGCTCAAGACCGCGAAACCCACGGCCACGATTGCTTGACCAATCAGCTTGGTACGAGCCCTGATTCCCGTTGACCGCTGTTTGAAGATCTTGAGGTAGTCGTCCGCGATCCCCACAAGCGCCAGTCCAACGATGAGCCCCAGCACGAGCAGTCCCGAGGCGGAAGGCGGCGACCAGAAGATCAGGTGGGTGCCGAAGTAGCCCACCAGGATGGCAATGATGATGGCGGCCCCACCCATAGAGGGCGTACCGATTTTGGCCGTGTGCTCGGGGTAGTTGATGTCATCGTGTGACATCCGGATCGCCTGACTGTAGCCATGTTTGCGCAACAACTTGATGAGTAGCGGTGTACCGAAAAGCGTCACCAGTAGGGCCATACCGCCAGACAACATAATCAGAGGCATCAGCTATCGACCTCTTCCGGCAGCAACGCCTCAGCCACCCGTTCCAGACCCACCGCACGCGATGCCTTAATCAGGACCACATCTCCGCTACGGGCCTCCGCGGCAAGCACCTCAGCAGCCGCGGCTGCGTCGGGCAGCCACACCGATTCGCCATCCCACGAACCCTCGTGCGCTGCCCCAAGGTGGATGGCCCGCGCGCCTTCACCAACCGCGATAAGGCGATGGACGTGCAACCGTACCGCCAGTCGTCCGATCCGATCATGATCGTCCGTCGTCGAATCACCCAGTTCCAGCATCTCGCCGAGCACCGCCCAGGTGGTGTTACCGGGCCGATTGCGGCCAAACTCCGCCAGCGCCTTCAGCGCCGCGGTCATCGATTCCGGGTTGGCGTTGTAGGCATCGTTGATCACCGTGATGCCGGCGGTCGAGTCATTGACCTCCATCCGCCAGCGGCTCACAATCTCGGCCTGCTCCAACTGCGAACTGACCTCCGCAAGCGACATCCCCAGGGCGAGCCCGGCAGTTGCCGCGGCAGCCGCATTACTGGCTTGATGCTCCCCCGCTACCCGCAACCTGACTCGGGCTCGATCTTCCCCGTGGACCAGATCAAAGATCGGCCGAATCCGTTCATCTAGATCCAGATTTTCGATTCGGACATCTGCAGCGGCCGCGAAGCCATAGGTAAATGTGGTGCCGGGCGTGGTCATGCGCGCCACTCGCGGATCATCGGCGTTGAGAACTGCCACACCAGTCGCCGACAAATTCGCCGGCAGTTCTCCTTTGGCGGTGGCAATGGCATCACGAGAGCCGAACTCGCCGACGTGTGCTGATCCCACATTCAGCACGACACCAACTTTGGGGTGCGCAATGCCGCAGAGATAGTCGATATGCCCGATACCGCGCGCTCCCATCTCCAACACCAAGGTGCGGGTGGTGTCGTCGCAGCGCAGCACGGTCAAGGGCAGACCCACCTCGGAATTGAACGAGCCGGCTGGCGCAACCACCGGACCTCGACTGGCGAATACTGCCGCCAGCAAGTCTTTAGTGGAGGTTTTCCCGGACGAACCGGTGACACCGACCACGTCCAGCTCAGGCAGCAGAGTCAGCAGATAACGAGCTAGGGCTCCTAGCGCCGCAACGGGATCCTCCACCAGAATGGCCGGTCCGGCAACGGGACGTTGAGCCAGTACCGCCGCTGCACCGGACTCGAATGCCGCTGCCGCATAATCGTGACCGTCTACTCGCTCACCCACGATGGCGACAAACAGATCGCCCGGGGCCACCAACCGGGAATCTGCGGCAGCACCAGTAGCGATCGCCTGTGGATCAGCCTGGTCCAGCGAGCCACCCACAGCAGCCGCAATCTGTTCCAAAGTCAGTTGTTTCACGCGGTTGACCTTGTTCCAGCGAGCGCCGCAGCCAACTGCTCCCGATCATCAAACGGAATCAGTTGGTCACCGATCTGTTGGCCAGTTTCGTGCCCTTTACCAAGAACGAGGATGGCGTCACCCGGCTGCGCCCGGGTCACGAGTTCCGCGATAGCAGCCGCTCGATCCCCGATTTCACTCACCTCTGCTCGACCTCCTGATTGCCGCGCTCCAGCCAGCACGGCGGCGCGAATCGTGGCCGGTTCTTCGGAACGAGGGTTGTCATCGGTGACGATGAGGACATCCGCGGCCACAGCAGCGACCTTACCCATCTCTTCCCGCTTGCCAGCATCCCGGTCACCGCCACACCCCAGCGCCACCAAAATACGACCAGCGCTGAACCCACGGGCAACTTCGATAGCTCGGGCCACCGCGTCCGGCGTGTGAGCGTAGTCCACGTATGCACCCAACTCGTCGCTAGCTACCGCCTCCATCCGGCCTGGTACTCCCGGACAGGTCGCGATCCCGGCTGCTGCGGCCGCCGGGGTCAGACCCGCCGCGACGAGCACCGCCAAAGCACCGAGGGCGTTCGCCTGGTTGAACTGCCCCGGCAGTTGCGAGGAGAGCGCAACTTGCACGCTGTCGGGTCCAACCGCTGATGCCCGCCAAGCCCCGGTCGGAGTCTGCTCGACATCGATCAGTCCCCAGTCTGCTGCCCGGGACACTGCGTAGCTTTCAGCGGGGATGGCCGTCGTGGCCAGTAGCTGCTGCCCCCACTCGTCATCGATGCAAATGATCGCGCGACGACTGCGAGCAGGAGTAAACAGGTCAGCCTTCGCCTCGAAGTACGCAGTCATGGAGCCGTGGAAGTCCAGGTGGTCTTGGGTGAGATTGGTGAAAGCCGCGACATCGAAGTGGATGCCGTCTACCCGCCCTAGGGCCAACGCATGACTGCTGACTTCCATGGCCACGGTGCGCACGCCCCGCTCTCGCATTACGGCAAGCAATGCGTGAACATCGGGCGCCTCTGGCGTTGTACGGGCGCTAGGAAGCACCTCATCGCTAATCCGCACGCCGGTGGTTCCGATGATGCCCACGGGTCCGGCCGCCGCGAGTCCGGCCGCCAGCAGGTAGGTCATAGTGGTCTTGCCGTTGGTGCCGGTGACGCCAATCATGGTCAGGTCCCGAGCGGGGTTCCCATAGATGTGCGCGGACACCTCCCCCAGAACACCGCGCGGATCCGCCACCACAACGACGGGCACCGCCGTCTCCCCGATCAGCTGCTCCCCATCCTGATCGGTCAGCACTGCGGCCGCACCGGCAGCCACGGCATCGGCCGCGAATCGGGCGCCATGGGTATTGGCACCAGGCAAGGCCGCGTAGAGATCGCCGGGCTGCACCGCACGAGAATCGAGGGTCACCCCCCTCACTGCGACATCGGCCACTGTCGGTGCCGTTGCCAACGGAGAAATATCAGCCAGTTGGACGCTGGCTGCGTACTGCGGTCGCGGAGTCACTGTCACTCACCGAACTTGAGCGGGAAGTTGGCGCGCTTGCCTCCGGTCGGCGGGACATTACGCAACGCAAGTGCCTGGGTCATGATCTTCTGCGTTACCGGACCCGCGACCTCGGAACCGTAGTAGCCGCCCTGCGGGTTGTCGAACCACGCGCCCACCACGATCTGCGGGTCATCCGCGGGAGCCATCCCCACGAAACTCGCGGTGTAGCCGGAGTAGCAGCCGCACGTCTCGTCGTACCGCTGCGCGGTACCGGTCTTGCCACCCATCAGGTAGCCAGGCACCTTCGCGTTCGCGGCAGTACCACCTTCACCCACGACCATCTGCATCATGCGTTGCATAGTCTTGGCGGTCTTCGGCGAAATCGCCGCCTCGCGGGCTTCCGGCTCAGTTTCCTCGGTGACGCCATCCACGGTGGTGTAGGAATCGACCAGCCGCGGTTTCACCGGGACACCATCGTTGCCGATGGTGGCGAACATATCCGCGATATGGAGCGCCGTCATCGACATGCCCTGTCCGAACGCCAGCGTGGGGAAAGAGGTATCAGACCAGTCCTTGGGTGCCGGAATATAGCCGGACTGCGCTCCGGGGTATTCCAGACCGGTGGGTTCGCCCACCCCGAATGCCTTCAGATACTTGTAGAGCTTTTTCCCACCCATTTTTTCTGAAGCCAGGATGGTGCCAATGTTGCTGGACTCCGCCAACACTCCCGCCAGAGTCATATTTAAAGTTCCGTGCTCGGTGGAGTCCTTAAATTCCTTGCCACCCCGGAATAGCAAGCCGGGAACTACCACTTGACTACGTGGTGTCATGACGCCTTCTTCCAAGACACCGGCGATCGACATCAGTTTGGAGGTAGAGCCGGGCTCCATCGCCCAGGTGACCGGACGATTGCTCCAATCCTCAGGCTCGGCCTGATCCGGGTTTAGCGGATCGAAGCTGGGTGCAGTCGCCATAGCGAGGATTCGACCAGTTCCAACTTCCAGCACCACCACCATGCCGAAGTCGGAATTGGATGACTCCACCCGATCTGCAACAGCCTGTTGCGCAGCCCATTGCAGATCAGCATCAATAGTGAGCCGTACATCAGTACCGCTCACCGGATCCGCTCGCTGAACATCCGAGGTGGGGATTTCGGTACCACCGGCAGACTGCTCGTAGGTCACTTTTCCTGGCGTACCGACGAGGAGATCGTTAAGACCAGCCTCGAGTCCGACGGCGCCATTTCCTTCCGAGTTGGTGAAGCCCACAATGGAGGAGGCGAGTTCACCATTGGGATAGTCACGAACGTTGCGTCGTTCCGAGAAGATTCCCTGCAGCACTTCCGGGTCGTTGCCGTCCTCGGTGCGCCACGCCTGGATATCCCGCCAGACCTGCGGCTCAGCCGCTTTGGTGAGGTAGATGAAACGACGCTCACCGGTCAGCATCGGCTCAAGTTCCGCTGGTGCCATGTCAATTATCGGCCCGAGCACTGCAGCGGTTTCCGCTGGATCTTCGATCAAGGTCTGGTCTGCCGTGATGTCTCGTACTTCGACCGTGGTGGCGAGGGGAACCCCTTTGATGTCGCTAATCGAGCCTCGTATCGCCGGGATGTCTTGAGACATAATGCGCTGTTTGAGGGCCGCCGAAGCGAGTTCTGGAGCCTTGAGCGCCTGCAATTCCACTAGTCGCGCAGCGAACAGACTCAGAATGAGGGCGAACCCCAAAACCAGCATTTGGACTCGCCGCCGCGATGAGGCCATCCGAAACGGCTTACTGGCCGGTGGAGCCGGCCGATCCGCCTCCGCCCGACGTGGTGGTCTAGTGGTAGTGCTCATTCCTCGATCCCCCCGGTAATGACTGCGCGGTCGTAGGCAGACAACGGCTCAGAGCCAGTGACGGCGGCACCATCGCCCTCGGCCGGCGACGGCTCTGCGGTTTCCGAATCTGACTCGGCTGCGGCACCAGCATCATCCGCCGGTGCGGCTTCGCCCGCTTCGGTAGCACCTTCGGTGGCCTCGGCACCCGGCTCGGTGAAGAGGTCGGTCGGGGCCAGCGGCTCCTCGCCAGTCAGCGGTGTTTCCCCGCCAACTACTTTCCCGGCGGGCTTGGGCACACCCAAGATCCGACCAGTTGCGGCGTCGAAGTACACGGTGGTTGCTGCTGGCAGCATGCCCAGCCGTCGAGCTGCTTTGCGTACCTGCGTCGGTGACGATAGCCGTTCTACCTGCTGCCGCAGCACCTGCTCCTGTTCAAAAAACGCCACTTGATCAGCTCGCAGCCGAGCCTGCTCAAACGACCCAGCAGCCAGACTGTTATTGACCATCAGCAGAGCTAGCAAGCCGCCGCCTAGAATCGCCGCGACCAATCCGATGAAGGGTAGCGACGACGCATTGCCTTGCCGCTGGAACTCAGGAGTCGGCACTTTTTCTGGCGACGGGGTCCGCCGGGAACGGCGCTTGGTCGGCGCCTGCAGGGTTGTGCTCATGCTGCCCCCTGCCAGTGATCAGGGACCGAAGCAGTCTTGGACACTGCTCGCAATCGAACCGGCTTCGCGCGAGGGTTCTCAGCGATTTCCGCTTCGCTTGCTTGCTGAGCACCCCGGCCAAGCAGGGTGAGGAAGGGTAAGTACTCGTCGGGGACCACCGGTAGATCGGCAGGCGCGGAAGACTCAGCACCGCTAGCGAAGGCGCGCTTCACTATCCGGTCCTCTAGTGAGTGGTACGACATCACCACGATGCGGCCACCCACCGCGACTCGGCGAATTGCGGCAGTCAGCCCTCGACGCAGGGCGCCCAACTCATCGTTGACCTCGATTCGCAGTGCCTGAAAAACTCGCTTGGCGGGATGACCGGAGCGACGAGGGCCCGCTGGCAGCGCCTCTTCCACAGCCTTGGTGAGGTCGTAGCTGGTCCGCAGCGGTTGTTGTTCACGCATGGCTACTACGGCAGCGGAGATCCGACGCGCATGCCGTTCTTCGCCATATCGGTAGAACACGCGAGTCAACTCCTCTCCGCTGTAGCTATTCAGCACATCCGCCGCACTCAGCGGATTGCTGCCATCCATCCGCATGTCAAGGGGGGTCTCTCGAGCGTAAGCGAAGCCCCGCTCATCGCTGTCTAACTGCAGGCTAGACACGCCGAGATCGAACAGATAAGCCGCTGGCGCAGCCACGCCAGCTGCGTCGAGGATGCGGTCCGACTCATCAAAACCGCCCCGAAATCCATGGAATCGATCGCCAAAGACCGCTAACCGGGCGGTAGCGAGGTCGAGGGCCTGCTGATCGCGGTCAATCCCCACCACCTGAGCATCGGGATTCGCCGCAAGTAGCGCCTCGGTATGCCCACCCATGCCCAAGGTGCAGTCCACTAGTACGGATCCAGGGCCTGCCGCTGGGTTCAGCAGGTCCACCGTGCGGTCCAGCATGACGGGAACGTGCGCTGAGCGAGCCGTATCCACCGGATCCGGCGCTGAGTGCTCGTTCATAGGTTCCCCTTGCGCGTCGATCGTAAGCCGCGACGACAATCGTCCAAGCCCCGGGGCAGTCGTGAGATCAGGTCCCTTCCCGCCAGACCGGCACCAGGGAAGTGTGCCGGTCTCCTGGGTGGAACCCGCAGACCCTGACATCGGGGAAGTACGTCAGGACCACGCGGAAAGAGACCTCATGTCACGACTAAAACAAGCCAGGGACTACCTCCTCGCCAATGTCGGAGAAGGACTGTTCTTGTTCAGACAAGTAGTTCGTCCAGGACGGTTTGTTCCAGATCTCCGCGGTGGCACCATTCCCGGCAATCACCACATCCCGATCGAGATCGGCGTAGTCACGTAATGCACCCGGGACTGAAATCCGCCCCTGCTTATCCGGTTTGTCGTCGAAAGCACTGGAAAACAGCACTCGCAGATAGGAGCGCACTGCCGCATTGGCGCGGGAGGCTTCGTTTAGCCGATCGGCGTATTTGGCGAACTCTTCAGCCGGCCACAGCACAACACATCGGTCCTGACCCTTGGTCAACACCACTCCGTCACTCAGGGTGTCACGAAACTTGGCCGGCAAAACGACGCGCCCCTTGTCATCGATGCGAGGAGTATGCGTGCCGAGAAGCATGGACGTCCTCCTCCACCGACACCACGCCCCCACGGGGACCGTGTTGAGCACCTCTGTACTCCAATACCCTCCACTTTATTCCACATCACCCCACTGTCAACCCTTTTTCCCGAGAACTCTCCATTGGGTTCTGATCGTTAATGGCCGCGGCAGTCGGCTGCTATTAACAGTCAGGCGAGCGCTTGCCCGGCCTGTGGGCTTACCGCCCGCGAAAGTTCACAACTCCGTTCCGGCTGTGCCCGCTCGGAATGAAAAGCGGGAGCTGGCATGCCCAACTACTAGACAGGTGATGTCGTACGTTCCGTATTGGCACTCACCAAGTAAGTATCAGCGGCAGTAGATCTCAGCCATTAGTTACTCGCGGCACGCCGATGGATGTTCACAGCGACGGGGTCCAGATTGGGCTCGACTCGTCTATGCGCTTGGCGACGAGGAGATGAGCAGGGCGGTCAGTCCCACCACTGCTACCAGCAGACTGAGCTCCACCCAAGCGGTCACGCGGAGCCTGCGCCCGACCTTCTCCACCGCGAGTTGCGTCTGGGTTTTCTCTGCCAGCTGGACGCCCGTGGACTCTTGGGGGACATCGTGATGCGAGGCTGTGGCTGAATCTTTCGCAGGAGCCCTCCGTAACTCGAAACTCGCCTCCAGCATAGGAACAAGCCGGAGGTGGTTGTAGGCGCCGAAGGCCGCCACTATCCCCACAAGGAGCACCTTGGCTATCAGGGTGCGACCCCAAACCGTTTCCCACAGCTGCGCCGGATAATCAAGAATTTGCACCGTGAGCGCAAAGCCAGCCAAGCCAGCGATGGTAAGCCCAGCGGCTGCCACCACCGAGAACTTAACAGTTAGGTGGGCGGGATCCAGTGGATGGCCAGCAGCTCGACGTTGACCCAGGACGACAGCCAATATGGCCAAGCCACCAGCCCACGCTGCAGCGGCAACTACGTGGGCGAGATCGCTCAACCACACCAGCACCCACGGCTGCACCGTCGCGGTATGCCCGTCCAGCAGGAAAGACACTCCGGTGAGCAGGACACCAGCTAGCGCCCAGGGAATCCCTCGCACGTTGGGACGCACCATTTTCTCTTTAGGCTCATCGACTGATGGGCCAGAATTCTCCTCATCGCGGGGCAGCACCGCCGTCGTTGCACCCGCAAAGAGCAGCAGGCCACCCACGATCCGCAGTAGGACAAACCAACCGAAGCCAGCCATCGAGAGAAGATCCATTACAGCTTCCGGAGCGAGTGCGGCAGCCCAGTCACCCTCTTGCTGCACAGCTGATCTACCCAAGACCTGGACAAGCGTCCCGAAGACCACCAGCATCCCCGACCACCGGACGATCTTTTGGATTCGGATCACTTCTGCGGGCCGACCGACCATAACGAACGCCAGGAAGATGATCGCCCCCAGTGCCAGCAGAATGCCCAAAAGGGCCGCTGCCGACCCCAGCCATCGGATCGACTCCGCCGCGGTGGTGTCGGACGGTGAAAGCGCTTCATCAAGTGCACTTGTGACTGGTGGCGCCTGCGGAGAACTCGTGGGTCCAGCCTGATTTTCAACCGTGAAGCGGAAGGATCCTTCTTTGGGATGGGTATCCGGCGCTGTGACACGCCACTTGACTCCGTATCGCCCGCCATTCAGAGCATCACGAGGGGTAAGAACCCACTTCTCGCCTGAGCGCTGTTTCGCAACGTCCAACGGGATCTCAGTACCCTCGTTGTCCAAGACCTGGAACCCGCTGCCAGCAGGCTCGGCCGGGATAGAGAACGTGAGACTTACTGAAGTTAGCTCACCTTTGACGATCTGACCGTCTTCCGGATTGCTACTGACAAAGTCCAGGTGGGCGGCCGCGGGGGAAGCGCCGAAGGTCAGCAGCGCAAGGGCAGCGATCAGTGGGGCAAAGACTCGTGAAACGTTCGCGACTATTTCTCCCCTTCTGCCGAGCGGTTCATCATGCTGAACTGTTTTGTAGTCAGCTGGATTTCATGCCCCCGACCAATGCTTTGACCGCGGTTACGCGTAATAGAAGTCCGTAAGTTCTCATGGCGCGCGTTGGCTTGCATCTCGACACTCTTTGACCGCATACGACAGCGCCCGACGCCGCCGAGCTAGTACTGGCCTCCGTCGCGCCGCTGATCCCAGCGCTCTTCGAGGCGGTCCATGAAGCCACTATTACCTTTTTTGTCCTTGGGCGAGGCAGTCGGAGCGGCGCTCGCTTCCGAGCCCTCTCCCTCTTCCGACTTACCAGAACCCGCGAAGGAGCGGTAGCAGTAGATCGCACCAAGCAACATGACGAGGAAGCCAGCGATGCCCAAAACTACGATTTGGGTGGCGACTCCGGAGACGAGTAAGGCGAGGCCAACGATGACACCACCGATTCCAAGCAATACTCCCTTACGGTTCATCCCACCCCGGCGAGACTTGCGCAAAGTATCGGCGAATTTGGGATCCTCGGCATATAGGGCACGTTCCATCTGCTCTAGTAGCCGCTGTTCGTGATCCGAAAGCACGTCGCACCTCCTTCGTCTGTCCCAGAATAGGCATGTGGGCCCCGACTGGAAAGCCGAGAACACAATCCATTTGAACTCTTCGCCCTATTGTGTCGGTTCTTAGGGCGTCGCGAGCAAACTTTCCTAGGAAAGATATACATCTTGTCACTATCCGAACACAGTGTGCTCATCTGGTCCAAGGTGCTGGAGCTGATGATGTGCAGGCGTCGCTGGTGACGTTCGATTCGCATGTGGAGTTCCCTCCGCCAATCACGAAGATAGTTGTTCTGTAAGTTATCGGCTGCTCTCAGGCGAATTGTGAGGCTCTGGCTCGGGCGATTGCACGAGCCGTGCTGGGCGAACTGCGCCAGAACCGAATCGCTGTGAGATGCGATCCATGGCCTGTTCCACTTCGCGGCGGTTGGGCTCAGCCGGATCGAGCAGCAGCTGCCGTGGAGCACCAGAAACCGGTAGTAGCCCAGTAACCCGGACCCCCACCAACCGTAGGCGAGCCCGCTGCAGCCCGAGACCAGCAAAGAGATCTACTGCAGTGCCATAAATCTCGTGCCCGATATCCGTTGGGTCCCGTAGCGTACGGGACCGAGTGATTGTGCTGAAGTCGGCAAACCTGATTTTCAATTGCACCGTTCGCCCCACGTAGCCACCGCGCCGCAGTCGAGCAGCAACTTTGTCCGATAGCCGCAGCAACTCCCGCACTACAACATCCGGATCATCGACATCAACACCGAAAGTCTCCTCCGCGCCAATACTGCGATCTGGCTCATGCGGCTGCACTCGCCGAGGGTCGTGACCCCAGGAGAGTTCAGCGAGTTGCCGACCGGCAGCATCCCCAACAATGCGCTGAAGTGTCGCTACCGGGGTGACGGCGATATCGCCCACGGTGGCCAATCCAAATCGAGACAGGGTGGCCTCAGTCTTCTCGCCCACTCCCCAGAGCGATCCGGTCGGTAGCGGATGCAAGAAGCTGATCACCTGATCTGGCGGCACTACCTGCATGCCATCCGGCTTGGCGAGAGTTGAGGCGAGTTTGGCCACAAACTTGGTCGCGGCTGCACCTACCGAGCAGGTGATGCCTTGCTCGTCATGTACTCGATCCCGAATCAGTTGGGCAACCTGTCGAGCGCTTCCCACTCGACGCCGAGCCCCGGCAACATCCAGAAAAGCTTCATCGAGACTGAGCGGCTCTACCAAGGGGGTAATCGATTGGAAGAGCGTCATGATCGAGGAACTGACATCGCTGTAACGAGGGAAATCTGGTGGCAACACCACCGCCTGCGGTGCAAGTCGCCGTGCGCGGGACATCGGCATAGCCGAATGGATTCCTAGTTCCCGCGCTTCGTAGGTGGCTGACAGCACCACCCCTCGATTCGTTGCCCCACCGATGATGACAGGGGTTCCCACCAGCTCCGGACGATCTACTAGCGACACCGAAGCATAAAAAGCATCCATATCGACATGCAGGATGCTGCAGTCGCTGTCATCAGATGCCGAGATCGTCGCTGCGTTGGGCCGACGCAACTGATTACGACTCACCGCTCTCTCCTCACCATCCGCTACTGCCTGGACTGGAGTGCCATAACTTTCCGGGGGCACCGCCCCGGGAGGTCCTCCGCGGCTGCGGCTTACCCGCTTCCTCGCCTGCTGGCCTGACATCAGCGTAAGGCGACATTCGGAATCCGCTGGCGTGCACCAACACGCGGCGGCGTTGCCCCATGCCACCAGCAGCAGTCCGCCGCCGGGGATCGGAGTCGTTCGCGGCGGCTGGACCAGCGCTATCCGGCGCTGGCGCCGCAGCCAACATCTGCTGCACTCCCTCAGCACCGACCTCCCGCCACAGCTGCCAAACCTCACCTAACTCCCAACAACCAGTGGCTCGTAACGAAATGCCTCGTCGGCCGGTACGGCGAATTTTTCCGCGGACTAGCAATAACCAGGAGTGAAACACCGTCGTCGCATAGTCACCTTGCACATCCTCAAAGAAGGTGGCGTCCACCGGACCGGTGGAATCATCTAGCGTCAGAAAAACCACTCGCCGGCCACTCCGTACCGGTGGCGTCTGCACTGCCGCTTTGACCCCAGCAACTAAAACCTCGGACTGGGAGCGGCAGTTAAGTAGGTCTTGGGAACGTACTACTGCCAGGTCGGCCAGCATCCGGTTGTAGAACGACACAATGTGGCTGCTGACATCCATCCCCAAAACTTCCACCTCAGCCCGTACCTTCTCGCCACTACCCATTTCTGGCAGACCGCTGGGCATCGGTTCCGGTGGCTGGAACAGATCCAGCGCGAACTGCACCTCAACTTGATCTGGGTCCTGCGCCGGAGCTGGCGCTAAGGATTGTTGTCGCGCAGCGATCGCGGGGTCGATCGAACTCGTTTCGGCTGGTGGCGTGGCGCGCCGAGCGGCGCGCCTCGTGCCACGTCCACCCTGCGCTGCCCGGGTATGTCGCTCCAACTCGATGATTTGCAGCAGTAAGTCCCGTCGAGTTAACCGGCCTGGTCTGCTACTACCGAGCCCATGCAAATCATCGAATGCTCCGGCTAGCACCAGATGTTCTGCGACCGGCCGAGACAACCCACTGCGTTGCCAGACCTCTGTCAGCGAGGCATACGGTTGACCAGCGACAATCGCAGATTCCTCCGCCGCCGAAATCCCCTTCACCTCAGCGAGTGGCAGTCGGATACCCCAAGACTCCCCTACCTGCTCCACTCGATACACCCGATCAGATTGATTGATGTTCAAGCCGAGAATAGGAATTCCAAAATTGCGAGCATCGTCCAGAATCAGTCGCTTGGGATACATACCGGGATCATGAGTAAGCACCCCAGCCAAGAAGGCTGCTGGGTAATGCGCCTTGAGCCATGCTGACTGGTAGGTCGGCAGCGCGAAGGCTGCCGCATGCGCTTTACAGAAGCCAAAAGATGCGAAGGCCTGCAATACATCCCAGATCTCCTCGACCGTAGCTAGCGAATAGCCCTGCGCCATGGCTGTCGGATAGAACCAGCCCCGCACCCGTTGCTGCCCTTCCGGACTGCCCATGGTGCGGCGGACTTCGTCCGCTTGCGCCAAGGTGCAACCGGTCATGATCGACACCAACTTGATTACCTGTTCGTGGAACACCACCACACCGGCGGTCTCGGCTAATACCGGTCTTAGATCTTCGTGCACATACTCCGGCAGCGACCAGCCCTGTCGGGCCCGCAAGAATGGGCTGATCATGTCGCTCTTTACCGGTCCTGGCCGGAACAGTGAAATGTCGATGATGATGTCGTCGAAATTCTCCGGAGCAAACTTCCCCACCAACTCTCGCTGTCCAGGTGACTCAATCTGAAAACAGCCCAAGGTCTTGGCGGACTGGATCAGTTGGAAAGTGTCGTCATCGTCTAGCGGGGCGCGATCAATATCTACCTCTGCGCCGGTAACTCGCTGCACCTCGGTGACGGCGTGAGCCATAGCGGATTGCATGCGAATACCCAACACGTCCAGTTTGAGAAAGCCCATTTCTTCCACATCGTCTTTATCGAACTGGCTCATGGGGAACCCTTGCCATGAGGCTTCCACCGGGGTCCGGTCAAGCAATGAAGCGTCTGACAACAGCACACCGCAAGGATGAAGCGCCACGTGCCGTGGTAAGCCGTCTAACGCCTCCACCAGATCTAAGAATCGATCCATCCCACCGGTCGCAGCGAGCTGACCTAGCCCACTCGTGCGTAGCTCCGGCAGATCCGCCAACGCCGATCGAATGTCCCGGGCCGCGATGTGGGGGAAAGCCTTGGCAAAAGAATCGATATCGGCTGGCGGTAGCCCTAGTGCGGCGCCAGTATCTCGAATCGCATGACGAACTCGATAGGTATCCATCATCGATACGCAGATGCAGCGTTCACCACCGAACCGTTGCAGGATCTGCTCATACACCTCGGTACGTCGGGCAGATTCCACGTCGATATCGATATCGGGTAATGAGCGGCGTAGCGGCGAGAGGAAGCGCTCCATAATCAAGCCATGTCGCATTGGCTCTACTCCTGAGATACCCAGCAGATGGTTCACCAGACTGCCGGCGCCTGATCCGCGAGCAGCAACTCGCACCCCCATGCTTTGAATCAGATCCACAACTTCAGCGACAGTAAGAAAATAGCCTTGGAACCCCAACTGCACGATGGTGTCTAACTCCTGCTCCAACCGGATTGCCGCTTCCCGCCGCTCCCTTTCACCCTGATAGCGATGAGGTAGTTCCTGCTCACATCGTTGGCGCAGCATTCGTGCAGCCGCACTTCGATGATCAGCGCCAGGGCTCAGGTCCGGCACGAGTACATCTAATTCGGGGACATGAACTGATCCGATACCCATATCCGCTACCGGGTCTAAGGCACACTGCTGCGCCAGTGCCATGGTGTTCGCTAATAACTGCTGAACCCGATCAGTGGCGTACCCCGCCGCAGTAACAACCTGCTCTCCCATCTGGAACATCTGCGCCGCCGATTTGAGGTAGCCCTCGGAATTCCCCCGACTGAGATGCCGACTGCTCAACGGGACTAGCCGCCGAATGGCATCCAAGACATCGACTACTGGGGCCTGCTCGCGGTGGGCGTGACGGACTGCATTGGTAAGAACTGGCGAGACATTCCGTTCCACTGCCCAGCGATAGAACCGAGACGCCGCCGGCAGTGATAATCCATCTGCTCCTGGACCGGTCCGACCCGCCATCGACTCCCCCGACTGCGGCACCAAGTGACATGCCACCGCAGCATGCATCCGATCGCCAAAGATTTCTCGCCATCGACGCAGTAGTCGGTCGGCGAGATCGAGTCGATGCGCAGTTACCGCACGACCACATTCCGACTCTGCCCCCAACAGCAGCACTAGCCCCTCACTATGTCGGGCGATCTGAGCTACATCTGCCACCGGTTCTCCCCGCTGACCCGATAAATGCGCTGCCGAGACCAACCGGCATAACGATGCCCAGCCCTGTTGCCCTTGGGCGAGCAGCACTACCCGCGGATGATCGGGCTCAACCCAGGCGCCGCCCTTAGCTGGAGTGCGACGTGACGATGGCTGCGGTGTGGATCGACGCAGCAACCCACTGGGGGCGACCGCCAGGTCTACTCCTAGCACCGGCGAAATGTCAGCCGCCATGCACTCAATCGCGAATCGCACTGCACCATATAAGCCGCCTCGGTCAGTCAATGCCAGCAGTGGCTGCCCTAGCTCGGCAGCTCGTTCCACTAACGCTGCGGGCTGAGAGGCGCCATATCGCAGCGAATATGCCGATGCCGTGTGCAGATGCGCGAACGGCTCTCCTACTACCACCGCGATCACACCAATTCGGTGCTACGAGGGCCGCGCGACAGCGTGACCACTACTCGTTCGAGAAACAGGTGGGCATCACGAATCATGTCGTCGGCTTGCCGAGTAGACACCGCATTCAGCACTCCAGCCTCTGCCGCGATGCACACTCCTGCGGTTGCAGTGAAAAACTGTGCCCATTCATTAAGCCCTGGCGCTACTTCCGGCAGTAACTGCCAGACATCACGCGGTCGATGTCCCCGAACTCCCACTGGCTGCGCCCATGCTGCTAAGACCGCAGCCGCAGCTCGACGAGCGGCTAGTTGCGCCCGGGAGTAACGCAACGTTGCAGACGGTTCAACTAATGCCGCTTCCACCTCGTTAACCGCCGAGGTTAGTAACTCCGCACTGGCCAGCGGGATCGCTCGACCAGGCACGGCAGAATCTGGTGCTCTCATCTATTCCTCCTTAGGTAGTTCCGACTAAGTGCTGGTTGTTCATGTGAACTGTTCAATCGAATGCTCGGATGAGAAACCAGGCAGAACCAGGTCGATGACGGAGTTCAAACACGCCAGTGGCGGTGCCCCTACGGGATGCGGCTACTCGCCAGACCATCGCATCGGCAGGAAATCGGTCGGAGCCGTGCTCTGCCCAGCGCCACCACTGTTCCGCCTCAGTCCAACGAGCTAGCACCTCAGTCACTCGGTAGCGGCGACCACGCCAGTGAAAAGACTGCGGCGGTTCCGGTTCGACTGGATCCGCCGGTGGGGAAACCATGACTCGGATTTGGTCGCTATAGCGACGACTCATGACTACCTCCTTTTAGGCATGACGGGTCGATCGGTGGGGCTAGGCCCCGCCGGGGAAGGTCGGCCCAGACGCATGTTCAGTGACTGCATCCGATGGTGATCACCGTGGCGTGATACTTGGTATCTGCCCGATGAGTACCTGGGTTTTATCGAACATATGTTCGATGTAGTGAACGCTACGTCAGTGGTCCGACAACGGTCAAGACCTACTGTCGGGAACACCCGATTGGTCCCTTTTCTCCCCAGTACCCACTACGCTGCGATCATGGATGAGCGGGAGTCAGCCGCGCCACCAGCAGTGGTGACGCGAGTTGTGGCTCGACTGACAGAGCTCGGTTGGCGCGGTGACGCGACACCAATCAGTCAGGCCCGCGAGATTGTCAGCAACTCCCCCGGTCAACTAATAGTGACCAGCCACCTGTTTCACAGCAACGCTGATCACTTCTTTTTAGTGCTACTACCCGAGGGGCACGATGCAGATCCCATCCAACTCAACGGAGTGCTTGGTGAATCAGGCCTTGTCGAAATGACCCCCGAATCAGTCGAGGAACGCACTGGCCACGTCGCCGGTGGAATCGCCCCAGTCGCAACCGAAACCCGCAGTCACGTCGTCTTGGATATTTCACTGTCACGCTCCACCACCATGTGGGTTCCGGCGGGCGACCCCAATTGGGTATTCCCGAGCAACTACGCTCAACTTCTACGCCTTACTGCTGGCACCGCCGCAGAAGTAGGTGACCTACCAACCAACCAGGACCGAACACCACCAGCATCGTGAGCACCACCTCCCCCGCCATCCAGCAGCAGCGATCCCACCGCGGTAAGCGGGTGGGCAGCATTATTGGCTGGACACTGACCGCGCTGTGGGTACTTTCGAACATTCTGTGGATTCTCACCGAGGGCACGACCCGTGATGCGCTAACCATCGCGGGGGTCACACTGCTCTTCGCCGCGTCACTGACCCACAGCCTGAGCAGTCGAGGGGCAGCATGGACGCTGGCCTGCTTCGCGATTGCTTGCAGTTTCGGCTGGACGATTGAGGCACTAGGCACCAATACCGGGTGGCCGTTTGGTGAGTACGAATACACCGATCGATTGGGGCCACACCTAGGCGCTGTGCCGTTACTCATCCCGATGGCGTGGGCGATGATGGCCTACCCCATCCATGCAGTAGTCGAACGTACTGGCTGGAATCGACTGGCACGCATCGCATTGGGTGCCGGACTTCTGGCGACCTGGGACCTGTTTCTCGACCCGCAGATGGTTGCGGAAGGTCACTGGGTATGGAGTAGTACCGAACCAGCGATCCCGGGACTGCCGGGCATCCCGATAAGTAACTACCTGGGCTGGGTCATCGCGGCACTGATTCTCATGTCGCTGCTCACGATGCTGCTCCCGGCGCGACCAGGAGCACCGATCGCGCAACCCATGACCGCGCTGACGTGGGTATATGTCGGAAATGTCATAGCCAACGCCGTATTCCTCGGTCGCCCGGCAGTTGCGCTAGTCGGTGGCGTCGCGCTGGGAATCCCGATGGCGATACTGGTACTGCGACTACGAACCCTGCAACTTGACGATGGCTAGTCGATGGGGCGGGCGCACCGCCGTCGCGTTAATAGCCACTGCCACAGCAGTGGCTAGCGCCGGCCTGCTCCACGCAAGGCGTAACTCGAAGTTGCTGCGACACCTAGCCACTGCGCCGCCCGCAACCACTGCGGAACCGGTCGCAGTTCTTGTCCCCGCTCGCGATGAGGCAACCCACATTGCTGGCTGTATCGAGTCACTGCGCCAGCAGCAAGGGATCGCGAACCTGACTGTTCGAGTACTCGACGATGACTCCAGTGACGGCACTGCCGAACTAGCACGACAGACGGCCGCTGACGATCCCCGTATCAAGATTGAGCGCGGCACCGGGGACCCGCCGGCAGGATGGTTAGGAAAGCCGTGGGCTTGTCACCGACTCGCAGCCACTACTGACGCATCGGTAGTTGTGTTCGTGGACGCAGATGTTCGATTGAAACCCACAGCGGTCGCTGCCGCCGTGGGCGAACTACGGCAACGAGACCTGCAGTTACTATCTGCCTGGCCGCAGCAACAAGCCACCACCCCTCTTGCTCGACTCTTGCAGCCGCTGCAGCAGTGGTCATGGCTCACCACGCTGCCACTGGATCTGGCAGAGTCTCGATCAGATCCCAGCCTGGCCGCAGCTAACGGTCAATTCCTGATCTTTGATGCAGCTGCCTATCACGCCATTGGTGGCCATGCCGCGGTCCGCGGTGAGGTGCTCGATGACATCGAACTCGCCCGAGCAGTGAAGCGCCGCGGCTATCGCGCCGGGCTAGCCGATGCCGCAACGGTCGCTCATTGTTTGATGTATCGCAGCGATGCCGAGGTTGTGGCCGGCTACAGCAAGTCGCTGTGGCGAGCCTTTGGTGGACCGAAACGAGGTCTGGCCGTCAGCGCCGGATTGGTTGCGATCTATGTGCTGCCATTGGCGGGATTGGTGAGCCGCTCTTGGCGACTACAAACGCTGGCAGTCACCGGCTACCTGGCCGGAGTGGCCAATCGGACGATAGCCGCCCAAGCAACCGGTAGCCGCGGCTGGCCAGATGTGGCGCTGCATCCGCTATCGGTGGCCGCATTCGCCGCGCTGACGACCCGTTCAGTACTACAACACCGCCGCGGCACCAATACCTGGCGCGGTCGACCGGTCACGCCACAACCAGTTCCGAACTGAACCAGCAGCACACCGGCAACGCGGCGATCGAGCTGCAGATTACCGGTGTCGCAACTAACCAGACCACCTACACCCAACGGTGCACCGCGCGACCGCCTAGGCTGGCGTCGTGGCAAGAATCTGCGTTGTAGGTGCTGGGGCTGGCGGCTTGGCCGCTGCGGCGCGCCTGGGTGCCAAGGGCCATGCCGTGACCGTACTGGAACGCAGTGATCGGGTTGGCGGCAAACTACACACCTGGTCCGATCAGGGTTTTTCGTTTGACGTCGGACCGAGCCTGTTCACCCTGCCCGCGGTGTATTTGGATTTATTCCTCAAGACCGGTCGACCACTGGAACATGAGGTTGACCTGCAGGAGGTGGAACCAGGCTTCCGTTACGGGTTCACCGATCGCGTACTGCGACTGCCGGGCTCGAGTGTTGGCCGTACTGCGGCTGCGGTCACGGATCAGTTCAGCACTGAGGAAGGCGACGCCTGGCGGACGTTGATGCGTCGTGCCGGTGAGGTCTGGGCCCTGACCCGCGAGGACGTACTGGGTTCCGAGGTGAGCACTCGGCAACTTGCTGGCATGGCGCGTTCCCCGCAACGGCTACGCACGGTGGCACCGTGGCGGTCATTGCATCGCACCGGCCATAAGTATCTGCCCGGCAACCACCTACCGCGCATCCTGGATCGTTACGCCACCTACAGCGGTTCCCAGCCACGCAAAGCACCTGGCGCACTGATCACGATTCCGTTCGTAGAACAGACCTTCGGTTTGTGGCATATCGGCGGCGGACTGGGGCAACTCGCCGCCGCGCTACACCGGCGGGTGGAGCAAGTGGGCTGCACGATTCGCACCAATACCGAGGTGCAGGCCATCGAGCACAACGACGCTGGCGTGACCGGAGTCCGGCTGACCGACGGTGAACTGATCGGCGCTGACATTGTGGTCTCCGACTCGGATGCCCGTGGCCTGCCACAACTGCTGGGTGCCAAACCTCCCCGCACCCGCGATCACTCCTACTCCGGCTTCGCACTACTGCTGGCATTAGACGGAGTTTCGGAAGATCTGCATCACCACAACGTATGGTTGCCGGACAACTACGACGTTGAGTTCACCGATCTCGCCGCTGGTCGTCTGCCGAAGGATCCCGCGATCTACGTGTGCCGACCACCGGACCCGACCATGGCGCCTGCGGGTTGTGAGGCCTGGTTCCTGTTGGTCAATGCGCCGCGGCATGGCGATGGCAGCAGAGACACCTTCGACTACAGCGATCCGGCAACGGTCGAGCAGTACGCCGATCACCTGCTGCAACTACTAGCAGAGCGTGGCTGTGACGTCCGCGATCGCATCCGCTGGCGGAAAGTTCAGACCCCGGTGAACTTGGCCGGTACTGATGGCTCCGGTGATGGCGCGATCTATGGCACGGCTTCCCACGGCGCGATGTCGGTACTGCACCGACCTAGCAATACCGGCGCGATTCCCGGTCTTTACCTCGTGGGCGGTACCGCTCACCCGGGCGGAGGTTTACCACTGGTAGGCATTGGGGCCGAGATTGTGGCCGACAAAATCGGCCGCGGCGATGAGCGGCCACAAACTGAGCCCACCGAGCGTGGCTGCGCCTCGTAGTACCGATCTGCTCAGTGGTCCCGAGCCATTGCCGAGCGGGCTACTCCTGCCATTCCAAAATGAACTCGTGCACCCCATCGGCGATGAGTTGCACGGCAATAGCTGCCAGCAGCATTCCCGCGATGCGCGACAGCACGGTGACACCAGCGGGCCGCAGCACTCGCAGGATTCCGGTCGAGAACCGCAGCGATAGCCAGATCACTAGATGAATCGCCACGATCCCCAAAGTGATAGCCAGGTAGTCGGCTGTCTGATCTGCCGAACGCACAAATAGGATCGCTGCGACAATCGCGCCCGGTCCCGCTAGCAGCGGTGTCCCGAGGGGAACGAGGGCAACGTTGGCAGCGTCATCAGCGTCGACTTTGGCCACCTCGCCGGAGGTGAGTAACCGCAGCGCCACCAGCAACAGCAGCAGTCCACCGGCTACTCGCAGCGCAGGCAGCGAAATGTTCAGGTAGTCGAGAATCCAATCGCCAAAGATCGCAAAAACCGTGATCAGTAACAGCGAGGTCAGCGCTGCCTGCCAGGCCAGCCGCCGCACTTCTCGTTGTGGTCGATTGCCGACCGCACCAAGGAAAACCGGAATGATTCCGATCGGATCCATGATCACGAACAACGTGACGAAAACCGACCCAAAGAGAGCAGCGTCCATCGTCACGCGCTCATGATCAGCGACGATGTTGCTGGCATGACTTCACGGTAGCCGAACCGGGCGGCGACGGTGGCCACTTGCCACCGCCCTGGCTCCATCAATCGAACCACCTAGCAGCGCTAGTTCTGAACGGCCAGGGCAACCTTGCCGTGAACCTGACCCTTCTCCAGCAACTCCATCGCAGCCGGGGCCTGTTCCAGCGGAAGGACTTGGTCCAACTGCGGGGTCACTACACCTTGCTCGACCAGTTCAGCCAGCCGCACCAGGTCCTCGTGTCGCTCGGAAGCGAGGAACATGACGATGTTCTGTTTGATGAAGGGGGAGATCAAAGCGGCCCGCACGGTGCGACCGAAACCGCTGGTCCAGCGATTGTCTCCTTCGCCGCCGACCATCACGATGGTGCCGGTCTTGGTGAGCAACTTACGCAGTTGCCGCACCTTGGTCAGTCCAGCGATATCGATGATGACGTCAAAGGGCTGATCTGCGGTGATGGGACCGGCGGTGTAGTCCAGGACTCGTGTCGCTCCCAGCGAGCGCACGAAGCCGGACTTGCTGCCACTACATACGCCGGTGACCTCCGCCCCAAGGGCAGCCGCCATCTGCACGGCGTAGCTGCCCACGCCACCAGAGGCGCCAGTGATCAGCACTCGCTGGCCGGCTTTGACTTGGGCTTTGTCATGGACCGCCCCTAGGGCAGTGAGCCCAGAGACTCCCAGGGCTGCCGCCGCAGTCGGCTCGATCCCAGCCGGCATCAGTGCCAACTTGCCCGGATCCGCTACCGCGTACTCCGCGAAGGAACCTTTGGCAAAACCGAAAACCGCATCGCCGGCTGCGAAGTCGGTCACCTTCGCGCCGACGGCCGCGACGGTACCAGCGACATCAAGGCCTGGCACTGGCTGTCGTGGACCGCGCATCCCGAATGCGGGACGAATGATGTAGGGCAACCCATGCATGAGATGCCAGGTGCCACGGTCCAATCCGGCAGCCGCTACCTCCAGTAGTACCTCGTTGTCCTTGGGCTGTGGCACTGAGCGCTGCATTAGTTGCATCTGCTCGGCACCGCCGTAGTTTTCCTGAGTGATGGCTCGCATGGTTGTGGTTTCGATAGTAGTTAACATGGCTCCTCCTAGCCTTACGCCGTAAGTCTGACTGCTGCTACAGTAACCTTACGTTGTAAGAAAATGCAAATTGGAGTTGTTGTGAGCCGTACCGCACTCACCCCGGATCGGGCACTGGACGAGGCGATGACCCTGGCAGATGCCGACGGCTTGAGCGGGCTGACCATGCGCAAACTCGCCCGACAGCTTGGCGTCGAGGCAATGTCGCTGTACTACCACTTCCCGAACAAAGACGCGCTGCTGGACGGCATGGTGGACCTGGTCTTCGCCGAGGTGGAACTCCCGCGACCCGGGGAACCGTGGCAGCCAGCGATGCAACGCAGAGCCGAGTCACTGCGAGCGGCCCTACTGCGCCACCCGTGGGCCGTCGAACTGTTGGATTCCCGCAAAACGCCCGGAGCAGCAACGCTGACTCACCACGAGGCGATCATTCGCAATCTGCGCGAAGCCAACTTCAGCTGGTCGATGACCGCGCACGCGTTTTCACTCATCGACGCCTACGTCTTCGGCTTTGTGATTCAAGAGATTCAACTGCCGTTCGACACTCCGGAGGAGAGCCAGGACCTCGCCGAGGACATCATGGCGGGGATGGCGGACATGGCAGCAGCCTTCCCCTACCTCACCGCATTCACCATGGAACACGTCATGCAACCTGGCTATAACTACAGCGAAGAGTTTGTCTACGGCCTGCAGTTGGTGCTGCAGGGATTGCGACGGGATCACACTCCCGCAGAGCCGACTGCCGACTCGCGCTAATCGGCGTGATCGAGCTGCTGCAAGCGTGGCATCAGCGCTCCTCGTGGCAGATCCGCTAATCGATCTGCTTTGCGTACGTCGATGAGACGTAAATCGTCGTGAATCACTGACCAGGTCAACTCCGGCCAACCAACTAGCCACAACCACTCGCCGGCGGCTTCCCCGACATAACTGGTGCGATCGGCGTCCCCCGGCAGTGACCACAGTGGCGTCGGCCAGCCAGCTGCGGTCAGGCTGATCGTGGCTGGCTCCGCGAACAGCCCCTGGTCGGGATCGGGACTAGCAAGGCCCGCTAGTCGTGCTCCTAGCCCGGTTCCCGGTTGTTCGGAGACGATGATGAGGTCTGCCGGCCCGGTCGCCAATGACGTTCCGGTCAGCCCGACAGCCACCGCCCGAATCGGGCCGGAACCGCCACCCACGATTCGCAGGCCAGTAAAGACCCAGGTTGTCGGCAGCGGCCACGGTAACCACGCTGGCACGGCTGCCGATGCCAGTAGGTTGTGCATCTGGTCGGGATCAGGCAGCACTGCTGGCTGCAGTGGCGCCACCTGGCCGTGTTGTCGACAAAGGTAGGACTCGTGCATCACATTGGGCGGCCGCAACAAGTTGCCGCAGCGGGGACATTCTGGCTCAGCGGGCATCCGGTTCCCCTTCCGCTGGGGTATCGAGTGGCTCAGGCAGTGGCGGCGGCCAAACCGACCCCATCCCGAGGATTCGCCGTGCCGCAGCTAGGTGCTCCGACTCACACAGCAGGTCGTACCGACTAGCTTTGAGCGCTTGCCGTGACACGAAGTCACGCTTCCTGCCCGTGAAGGCGTAGGAGACCAGACCGAAAATAATGCCAAACGCCGCCCCGAAGAGCAGCCCGATCAAGACCAGTTGACCAAGTGCGTATTCGTCACTGCCGAAGAAACTGACGAACAGGCCGATCAGTACGCCAAACCAAGCGAAGGTGCCCATACCCGAGAAGGCCGCCCGACCCCAAGACATTCGGCCGATGACGCTTTCGACCAGCTTTAGGTCCACGCCAACGATCGCGACATGTTGCACCGGGAAGTGGGCATCACTTAAGGCGTCCACCGCCTTTTGGGCTTCTTCGTAGCTGTCGTACGAGGTGAGCACCGGGCGCTGGGCGATCTCGTCGCCAACTCGGTTTCGCTCAGCCATACCTCAACGGTACCGCTGAATGGCGAAATCAGAGGCGCAGCTTGTAGTCCTCCAGAAGCCGACGCCCGATGACCATCCGCTGGATGTCCGCCGTACCCTCACCGATCATCAGCATCGGCGCCTCACGGTAGAGCCGCTCGATCTCGTATTCCTTGGAGTAGCCGTAGCCGCCATGAATGCGGAAGGAGTCCTCCACGACCTCTTTGCAGTATTCGCTGGCGAGATACTTGGCCATGCCGGATTCGAGGTCGTTGCGCTCACCGGAATCCTTTTTGCGGGCAGCCATGACCATCATCCGGTGTGCGGCTTCCACCTTGACCGCCATATCAGCCAAGCGGAACTGTACCGCCTGATGCTGTGCGATCGGCTTACCGAAAGTCTCGCGAAGCTGCGCGTAATCCACGCCTAGCTCGAAGGCTCGCAGTGCGACGCCACAGGCGCGGGCCGCCACGTTTACTCGACCGACCTCGACGCCGTCCATCATCTGATAGAAGCCCTTGCCGGTCTTGCCACCCAACACGGCCGACTCGGGGAGCCGTAGGTTCTCCATGATCAGTTCGGTGGTATCGACCCCCTTATAACCCATCTTGTCAATCTTGCCGGGGATAGTCAGGCCAGGGCTGACCTCACCAAAACCAGTGGGCTTCTCGATCAGGAAGGTAGTCATCTTCTGATAGACCGAGGCATTCTCGTCCGCCTCATCATCGGAGCGGACCAGTACCGCGACCAGGGTGGAGGAGCCACCGTTAGTCAGCCACATTTTCTGGCCGTTGAGTACGTAATCGTCACCATCGCGCACAGACTTGGAGCGGATGGCGGCCACGTCCGAGCCGCAACCAGGCTCCGACATGGAGAATGCACCGCGCACCTCGCCGGTGGCCATCCGAGGCAAGTAGTTCTGCTTCTGCTCCTCAGTCCCGTGCTGCATGAGCATGTAAGCCACGATGAAATGAGTGTTGATTACACCTGAGACACTCATCCAGCCGCGGGCAATCTCTTCAACCACTAGCGCATAGGTGAGTAGTGACTCCCCGAGCCCGCCGTACTCTTCCGGGATCATCAGGCCGAATACACCTAATTCCTTAAGCCCTTCCACGATGTCGGTGGGGTATTCGTCAGCGTGTTCCAGGGCATTCGCGTTAGGAATGATCTCCTTTTCGACGAAGTCGCGAACCGCATCCAGGATGTGGCTTTGCACATCGGTCAAGTCTTCGGTCTGTGCCAAACGAGACATCAATAAGTCCTCTCAGGTGGTGACTGACATTAGTATCCCCTGATTGCGCGAATCCGCCCAATCAGGGTTAGTCGCGAAAGGCTTCTCGCAGGGTATTTCGCCACTGCGGGGCAGAAATTTGCAGCAAAAGCAGCCCGATGAGCACCACAACACCGGTTCGGATCCCATCAATCCCCGTCTGACCCCAGCCACCTTCCAGCGGCACCATCGCCACCAACGAGGTGAGCAATCCCACAGACAGCCCGGTGGCAGCCACCCGTCGGGCCGCATCTGGGTGCTTGAGATGACTCGCGGATAGGTGCATAGCACCGGCCACGAGCAACAACGCTGCAGCCAAGCCCGCAGCACACAGGGCGGCGTAAAAGGCCATGTTGTCCACCCCCGGGCCTGCCGGGCCGAGGCTTTCCACCAGCTCGCCGGTTGCGGGGGCGTTGAGAGCCAGTAGGTGCTGCATCTGGCCGGAGTTGGCACTGAGATCTCGTAGACCGCTAGCCAGGGTCACCATCAGCGACACTCCTGCAAGCAAACATGTAATGCCCAATAGCGCCGGAAGCGCCATTCCGCCGCGAGATCGACGAACGTCAGTGGTGGCGACCGTATTCACGGTGGTCATCACTACCTCCTTGCTCGCGACTCCATCAGATGCCCCTGGCCATATTGGTGGAGATGGCCCGGCGCCGTCCCTGGACACGCCGCGGCGAAGAATCACATTTCAGGAACGGTCCGCGAGACCGTGATGCTCCCGCAACCTTTCGGCGAGCTCGGCAGCGGCACCAGCGTGCCTTTCCGGCTTGAGCACACCGGCATCGGGGCCAGCGATGAGTAGCACCAACCCCACGCGTTCGGCCACTGGCGGCAAGAAAAAGGCATCCAAGACCAGGTCGTCGCTGTCGGCATCCACCACTTCGGTGCGCTCCGCGAAGCGATCCGCCACCCAATGACTCCCCTGCGGCAACAGCAGTTGCACCCTCTCCGCACGACGATCCCGCTTCAGTATTCGGTCGACGTCTGACGGGCGTTCGAAGCGCTGGCCCGACTGCAGTTGCAGGGAACGAATCCGACTCAGAATGTAAGTGCGAGCATGACCAGCAACGAACGGACCGGCGTCGAGTTCCCATCCTCGGTTGGTACGCAACAAGGAATAGGGGTGGACGACTCTGGTCCTGACCCCTGGCTGCCATTCTCGGGAATACTCGATCTCGACCGGAATCTGCTCCTCGATAGCCCGGCGAAGGCTCACTACTGCTTCATCAAAAGATTCTGCGGATTCGACGCGAAGCAGTTGGTTGAGTCGCTCAATCCCAGCACTCAACACCTCGTTGTCCGGCTCCATTTCCGCCAGACTGATCGCCGCCTGCAACAACTGCGCCAGATCCTCGTCACTGAATTGATTACCAGCCAGTTCCGCTTCAGCGGCGTCACCCGCCAGTCGCACCACGGGAGCTTCCTGCGGCTCGACCGACTCCCCCTCGGTGGAAATGAACTCGACAACTTCTGGGCGCTGCCCCACCCGAGACTGATCTGCCGGCACGTCCACGCTGTAGTAGTTCAGAATCTCTCGCCGCAAGGTGGGCTCGGCAACCTCCAGTTCCTCGGCCAGGACAGCCAGCGATAAGCCGTCAGGATGCAACGACAAGATGGCGATTACCCGTTGAATTCGAGCCAACGTATCCAATGCGCTCATGTGGGCTCCAACCCGGCAATGTGCGGAAGCAACATCTGGCTGTCTAACTGGGCACGCAGGTCAGCCGGACCCAGCAACCGCACGCGTGGCCCTAACTGCACCAAGCGAGCGAGGAATGGCCATCGATTGACGACTTCTACGGTCATGGGGACCGTAGAAGTCGTGGACTCAGCCAGTGCAGCAGTGGCCCCCAACTGCTGCTCGACATCCGCCACAAACTCCATCGGCACCATGAGGTGGGCGGTTAGCGGCGGATCCACCTGCCAAGTCAGTGGGTCCGGGCTGCCCCGCGCCGGCTGTTCAGTGCGAATGGCTGAACCGGGTTCCTCGAGATGTACCGCTGACATTCGCAACAACAGAAACGTGCGTTCCTCAGAGACGTCCATATCGATCCCCGAGACCATCCATCCAGACGAACCTGGATGCAGAACTGCCACCGACACCCGCCGGGCTTTGCCGTTGTAGTTGAAACACAGCACACATCTAGCGGTCAGCGCCCGTTGCACCAAACCCAGATGCTGCGCTGGAGGCGCCATCTGAACCTGGGGTGCGGAACTGGCAGCTGCTCCCGCTACATCCGACGCTACCGGGCGAGTGACCAGTTCTTGGGCACGCAGCAGTTCTGCCCATTCGTTCTCGGGGAATTCTCGTCTGATTCTGCTGTCGCCCGGCACCAAAATGTATGTGGCTTCACCACCGGGTTCAGCTACGTTACTAATCACGATGCCGAGTTTGCTCAGGGAGCGAACGTCGCGCGCCAGCGCCTCGCGCTTGCTCTCATCCGTTCCCTTGAGTTCAAGTAACTCCGCCAACTCCAGCGCCGAACGACCGGGGCGGGTAACGGGCAGGATGGCCAGCAGCTTTACGTAGCGCTCTTCCGGCTTCACGATTGGGCATCCTCCGTTTACAGCACGCAGAGCCCCAGGCTATGCGACCAGGTGAGCGAACTCACTCCTTGCCGCACCAGAAAAGTTATGCGTATATACACAAATATGTCATGCTGGGAGAGGCGAAAGGAGTACACGATGTACGGCACCAAGATTCTCGGCAACGCGGCGGACAGCAACCAGCAGTCGCTAAACCACAGCGTTTACAAGGCCACTCAGGCCGCAGCCATCAAGGCCAAAAAGCATGTTCCCGAGAAGAAGAAGGCAAAGTAACCCAATACCTACTGACTTCTGGCCCCTGCCGATCGGCGGGGGCCTAGTCATGGCAGGACGGCACCATCTTCGGGTACGGCTGGCTGACAACTGGTGCACCAGTAGGTGACCCGCTGCTGCGGCGCCGCGCCAACTCGACCCTTCTTGATCGCAGCACCGCACACCCGACACGGTTGACCGTTGCGCTCGAAGACCACCAGCCGGGATCGCGACTCCCGCGGAGTAGCGTCGACGGCGGTGAGCATTTCTTTGCGCACATAGCTCAGGCCTCGCTCAAGTTGAGTTAGGTCCAGATCCGTGGCGTATGGATTAGTGCGGATATGGCTGGCAAACTCCGCCGCCCACATGGTTCCGAGTCCGCAGACAATGCGCTGATTCAGCAGCTTGACTACAAGTTGACCATCGTGATCTGCGATGCGGTGAGCGGCAGCCGCCACATCAAAATCTGCCGCGAGAATGTCCGGCCCCAAGTAGCCCACCAGTTGTGCCTCGTCGCGGGTTCGCACCACTTTGACCTCCGCCAATCGCAGCCCGACCGCCTGCTGGGTCGCGTTCACTAACCACATCCGAATCTGATGACCCGGCCCGGCACACGGTTTCGCTCCAGCCTTGCCCATCACCCACCGACCGTCCATACGCATGTGGGAGTGCACGGTCAACTCCTCGTCACCACGCAGCACTCGAGTGAGCAGGTGCTTGCCGACCGTGCCAGTGCCGGTCACCACACCACCGGTCAGATCGACCGTGGCGAACCGTGGCACCCGCAGTTCGGCACGTAGCAACTCTTGCCCTTGCAGCGCCGCATCCAACCGGAGGGCGGCACGTCGGGCGGCGTCGCCTTCAGGCATGGCGAATCACTACGGCTACGCCGCCGGGGTGCGTCGCCATGGGTGCGCCGCTTCCAGTTCGTAGGCCAACTCCAGCAATGTCCGTTCATGGCCTATCGGCGCGACAAACTGTACGCCGATGGGCACACCAGCCTCCGAGCGACCTAACGGCATCGACATGGACGGAGCTCCCGTGACGTTACTCATGGCAGTGAAGCCGGCAAAGCGCAGTAACCGACCCAGGTGAGTAGGAAAGTCCACCTCAGGTCCCAGATAGCCGATGGGCGGCGGCTCATGACCGAGGACCGGAATAAGTAGGGCGTCGTAGGAATCCAAGCCAGCGCCCGGCCGGGCTGCTCGCCGGCGCAACCGCCACAGCGACAACGGAATCCGCTCAGCCATCCCGGCCAACAGCGAACTCAGCCCATTAGTCAATCGCTCCGTTCGACCAGCATCCATGGACACTCCGAACATTTGACTACCGAAATTTTTCATCGAGTAGGCCATCAGCGCCCAGTAGCGCAGAAAATCACGACCGTCCTGGCGACTAAACGGAAACTCGATTTCGTCCACCATGTGCCCCAGCCCCAGCAACAGATTTGTGGTCTCAGTCAGAGCCCCCATTGTGTCCGGAGAAACAAAACGGTCGTCATAATCCAGCACAACCGCAACCCGGAGCCTTCGGGATGAGGCAGTGGCCACTTGCCCCACTGACGGCAACTTCGGATTGGCATATAGCCGCTCGGTTTCCGCAAAGAACCGAGCAGTGTCCCGAACGGTGCGCGTCACCACGCCCTGGGTGACGATGTTGATTGGCAAGCGCTCTAGCTCTGGCGCATCGATAAACCGACCCCGAGATGGCTTCAGCCCAAACAGCCCGCAGCAGGAGGCTGGAATTCGAATGGAGCCACCACCATCATTGGCGTGCGCCACGGGGACTACTCCGGCGGCTACCACCGCGGCTGACCCACCACTGGAGCCACCAGTAGACCGCGAGGTGTTCCACGGATTGCGGGTAGCACCGTGGCGGGTCGACTCGGTAGTCGCGGTCAGCCCAAACTCCGGCATCGTGGTTTTCCCGATCGGCTGCAGCCCCAAGTCCAGCAGTTGCGCGACAAACGGCGCGTCATGCTCTGCTGGTTGCGCAGCCACCGCCATTGAGCCCATCGCGGTGAGTTCTCCTACTAACTGCTCGTTGTCTTTCACCACCGTGGGAATCCCGGCCAATGGCCCACCCACGTTCGCATCAGACCGCGGTTCGGATATCGATACGGTCAGCGCGTTCAGGCTGGCGTCGGCTAGCTGTGCGCGACGTAATGCCGCCGCACGCAACTCAGCCGCATTAACTTCGCGCCGTTCCAACCGATGCAGCAGGTCGGTCATGTCACTATCGCCCAGCGCGTCATCGCAGGTGGTGTCGACGACCTCACCTGTCATCGACCATGAACTCACGGATGGATGCTATCCGAACTTCGATCCCCGCACCCTAGGGAAGGATCGAACGCAGCAGCGCGACCAATCAGGTGGATTTCCACACAAAACACCAATTTCGCAGCACAATATTGCTGTGGCGGGAGGTAGAGCGCACCAACTCCCAGCGATGGCTATCTCGGTGGCGGCGTCGCTGGTCACTGCATCCTGCGCAACTGTCGGGCTGCCGACTGCAGTTCCCAGCCCAACGCTGGCGGAAATGGAAGCACGAGGGCCGTCTGCCGAAGCAGCAGCGCCAGCCGAGCCGCTGGAAGCCCCGCCAGGCATCATCGCATCGGTGAGCAAGCGAGGACTTTTCATCTCCTGGCTTACGGTTGATGGCGCAACTGACGGCTACGTCGTTGCTATCGACGACGCCTGGTACGCCGTGCCCGACACTAAGGTTAGGTTCACATCAATCTTCCCCGGTTTGAACTACGAGATAAAGGTGGCCGCTGTCGCCAATGGCGTCCGTGGACCCACAGTCACAACCACGGTCAAGAAAGGCTCGGGGGCACCGCCCCGCGAAATCATCAAGGGCCGCCCCAAACCTGTCCCTAGTCTTGCCAGTCCGGTAGCGTCGCCAACTCTTAGGGCTAGTCCCAGCCCGACACCAACGCCGAGCGAAACACTCAGCGCGGCACCTACTGCCAGCGGCACGCCAAGCCCCAGCGACAGCAACTCCGCTAGCCCGACGCCGACAGCGGCTGACCGAGAAATTGTCACCACTCGCGGCAATGGCTGTGGCTTTACCACCAACGGTGTGGTGGACCTGCGGATCACAGTTCGCCTTGCCAAGGGAGATGGCCGGGCGCCAGTCGCCCTCGTTGACACTCGCGGCCGACGTTACGACCCAGACCCCGAAGCAGGAACAATTAACAAAATCGTCTTTGCTCCAGTAGCAACTGAAGAGCCACCGGGTGGGGCTGCGGTGACTATCGCTCGTTACAGCGGTGAGAACGCAGACACCACTAATGACGTGGAAATCACCCCCGTGGAATGGGGCTACCAACTGTGCGATCAACCGATCGAGAATCCGCGCTGGGAGTGACTACCGAGCGAGACCGCGACGGCAGCGGCAGACCAGAACAATCTCGACCCCGAGACGCATTGGGTCGACCCCTCCCCTACGGTGCCACCGGAGTGCCGCCGCTTCCGGAGCCACTTCCCAGGAAACCCGCTGCTGCCGTGGGGCTAGCCCAGTCCCTTCTCGATCAGGGGCGACCGTTTCAAGCGCACGAGGTCTTGGAGGAGATGTGGCACACCTGCCCACCAGCGCAACGCGACGGCTGGCAGGGTCTGGCCCAACTGGCAGTCGCCATCACCCACGACGGTCGCGGAAACCGGCACGGCACTGAACGACTCCTCCAGCGAGCAACGAGTCGGCTGGTCGATGGCGGGGTGGCGCTACCACCCCCAGTAGATGCGGCAGCGATACTGGACTGGTTGTCTCAGGCTCGCATGTGTGTTGCCCAGGGAGAACCGCTACCAGCCGGACCAGTTATCGTCGGGCAGGCGCCACCCCAAACCACCTGAGCTGGCCCCGAGTTCGCTAAGTTGAGGCCGTGGCACCCCCGGTCGACCAACCAAAGCGAAGACGAAGGGCCCGTGCCGTCCGGGTAACCCTCATTGCCGTTGGTGTGGTCTACCTTCTGGGAATCATTGGCTACGGCCTCAACGTCCGAGACTACGACGAGCTAGATGTTTTCCTTGATACTTACGGCACCGAAGATGCCAGCGACTTCATTCCACCAAACCCCGGTGAAATTTGGCTAGGTCTGATACCCAGATCGCTTGACCCCAACCAAAACTTGGTTGTGCTGGACGTCGTGGTCAAGTTGCCAGAAGAGGAACTTGTTGACGGCCTCCGTCTCCGTCGAACCATTGAGATCTATATCGAACCAACGGACAGTTCGACACTGGTGCTAGAGCCAGGCGAAATAAATCCAGTGCCAGAGTTGCGATTGCGCCCGGTCCCGGCGATCTCCTACTTTGACTATCCGCTCGACGGCACTCGCATCGCTATCACGGCAATCGCCAGCGCAGTCGATGAGGACGGCAGCCGCACCCCGCTGAAGGTATCCATGGACGGCTTTGAATCTGCACCAGGATTCCGGGTGACTTTTGATGAGAAGACACAATCCCAGCAATCAGAATTTGTCGCCATTGAAATCGCAACCATCAACCGCTCCGCCTCAGTGATCGCCGTGGTGTTACTACTCCTCGCGGCCATGGCCCTGCTCGCGATCTTGGCAATCCTCGTGGCCCGATCAGTGGTCCTGCGACGGCGGCAAGTCGAGGCCACAATGGCTGGCTGGTTCGCTGCCATGATGTTCGCCATCATCCCGCTGCGCACCAACATGCCGGGAGCGCCACCCATTGGGGTGTGGATCGACTTTCTAGTGGTGCTGTGGGTAGAACTGCTGCTGATGTTTGCCTTGGCCGCATTCATCATGACGTGGCTGCGCTACGGACCGCCGCCGGTCACGAGCGACAGTTCGCCCGACCCCGAATCTCCGGGTCAGTCCGACCTCGCCTCCGACGGCGCAAACGGCCAACGCGAGCAGAGCGAGTCGTCGACAACCTAGTTGTGTGACAGGAATCGCTCCAGTGCAGCGGTCACCTGTGCTGGATCTTCTATCGGGCTACTGTGACCCACACCAGGCAGCTCCACGTAACTCGAACCAGTGATCAGTCCCTGCATCTGCTGCGAGTGTTCTGGTGGCAGCGATACGTCGGCACCGCCAGCAATGATCATCGTGGGAACAGTGATAGCCGGAAGGTACGGGCGGAAATCATCCCGTTTCATCATCGATGTCAGGGTGTTCACCAGCCCGGATCGATCGCCGGAACTCCACCGCCGCCGCCACAGATCACGCAGTTGAACGCTGTCGGGATCAGTGCGGAAAGCTTCGCCGTACATTTCCTCTTCCGCCCCGTCCAAGACTGGCGGCAAACCCAGTCCGGCGACGCGAGCCACCCCAGCCAGCGCAAGCTGCTTCGGAATCTTGGCGCGGTCGTGAGGAGCAGCGCTACTGTTCACCAGGGTCAGCGACTTCAGCAGGTCAGGTCGACGCGCCGCTATGCGCATCGCGGCGAACCCACCCATCGACAGTCCCACGAGATGCACCGGGCCCAACTCCGACTGCTGCAACGCCAACGCCATCAGTGCGCTCAAGTTTTCGGTGCTGTACCCAACGGTTGATCGCCCAGATCGGCCTTGTCCTGGGAAGTCGATGGTGACGCAGCGATAGTGATCCGATAGTGCCGCGATCTGTGCATCGAATTGGCGTCCGTCGTAGAGGAAACCGTGCAGAAAAACGACCGGTGGTAGGTCGCCGCCAGTGTCAGTAACAAACAACCTCGAATCTTTGACTTCGATTTCCGCCATGGTGTCCACTCCTACCGTGATCTTCAGCCGCCACTGCCTTGTCAGTTGCCGGTCTCGCAACGTTGCCTGCGGCTATTCAACCGCAGCTAGTCGTGTTCGCGCAGATCGCGCCGATTAAAGGCTGGCACGGACAATGCGATCAACACTGCGGAAATGACCGTCAGCACCGCAGCACTACCCCAGTCCATGCCGGTGAGCAGTGGGTCGGTCGAGAGGTAGTAGTGATTGGGCAGCCACCGAGCCAGATCAGCGAAGCCCTCGCTGAACGGCAGGAACGCTTCTCCCAGATGGGACAGTAGCGCTAAACCCACGGCGGTCCAGATTGCGATTCGACTGCGGCCCGTAGCGGCTCCCACTAGTAGTGCCACTGCACCAAACACGATGCCCATCAACGCAACCAGGAAACTCGTGGCGGCGATGTTACCGATGTTCATATCGAGTTGACCGAGCGCATCACCTGCGGCCACGCCGAGAAAGGTAATAAGTCCGATCGCGAGACCGAACAGCACCATGACGAATGCCTTTTCCAACAGCACCCGCGAGCGCGGAACCGGATTGGCCAGCAGCAGGCCCATCGTGCGGCGCTGTTCTTCCCCCGCAACCGCTCGCGCACCGATCAGGATGGTCGCGATCATGACTGCGATCGGGGCCATCAAGCCGAAGGTCTCCAGCTGGTAGTAACCCTCAATGGTCGACAGGTCTCCGCCACCGAACAGCGCCAGTAGCTCCGCAGGGAAACTGTCGCCGAGCGCCAACAGTTCATCGTCGAGTTGGGAATACATGACTCCGATCAGGACGCCCATCACCAGGAACATGGACAGACCCACGATCAGCAACAGGGCCTGGTACTCAGCGGCGGTCTTGATCCAGATCGCCGACACTCGCGCCGAACCCGCTAACCGATTCATCACCGCTTTCGTGGCAGGCAGCACACGGAGCCGATCGAGCAACGTGACGCCGGTAGAACTCTGCCGCAGGTCACGGCGTCGTACCCCGACCACTGCAAGTGTCAGGAGGCTCGCAGCACCAAAGCCGAGAACAGCCAAGTGTCCGGCATCGATTCCGTTAGCCAGTGGATCGCTACTGCTGAAGTAATACCAGGGAAATACTCGGGCCAACTCCGCGTAGTCGGAAAACAACGGCAGGAAGCCAACCGCGAAGAACGACAGCACCATGACGCCTGCAGATACCCCGATGGCAGCCCCGGTGCTCCCTGTCCACGCTCCCACCGCGAGCGCAAGAAAACCGAAGAACAGTGCGCCAGCGAACATGTGCAGCATCAGCGCACCGATATCTTGCCCAGCTATGCCCACATCGAGTAACTGCGGCACCAACAGCCCACCGAGCCAGAGCAAGCCAATGCCGACCGCCAGCAGCAGCGCTAGCGAGGCTGCCTTGGCCAGCAGCACCCCGGTTCGGCTGGTTGGGTTGGCTAGCAGCAGACCGATGGTGCCTTTGCGTTCCTCTCCGGCAATGGCTGCCGATCCCATCGCCAGCGCCAGTGAAAACATCACCAACGCCCCGTAGGAGGAGTACACCGCGCTGTAGGCGAGACTGCCCACGTCAGTGGTCTCATCAATCCCCACCACCGACCGAAAGACTTCCGGCAAGTCCGTGTAGATGGATAGATCGATGTCCCGGTAGACGGCCATAGCCATCCACAAAAACAGCACCATGGTGACGGCACCGATCACGACACCTCGCCACCGGTCAACGGTGGTTTTGGTGAAGACGTTGGCCCACATTAGCCAGCCGCCTCGTCGTGATAGTAGGTCAGGAAGATTTCTTCCAGATCGGCGTCTTCGGTGCTGATGTCGCGCAGTCGGTGGCCGTCCACCGCCCCCAAAAGATCAGTCATTTCGCCATCAAACGAGATGATGGCTCGCTCGCCGTCGACCTCGATCTCACCCACCCCACGTACGGCAGCAAGCTCGTCGCGGGGCACACCATCGAAGAACTCCAACTCGATGCGACGAATCGCCTTGTGTCGCAGATCGGCCACCGTCTCCAAAGCGATGAGTTTGCCGTGACGGATGATGCCGACTCGGTCGGCGACGCGCTGCACTTCCGACAGCGTGTGGCTGGAGAGAAAGACGGTGCGACCGGCCTCGGCGACCTCGCGCATCATGGTTTGAAACTCCCGCTGCACCAAGGGATCGAGCCCAGTGCTGGGCTCATCCAGCACCAGCAATTCTGGCTGATTCATGAAGGCCTGAATGATGCCGACCTTCTGCCGATTGCCGGTGGACAGATCGCCAGATTTGCGGTCCAGGTCTACGCCGAGCCGCTCTTGCAGTTCCGCGACGTAGTTCCAATCGACACCACCGCGCAGGTTGGCGAAGTAAGTGAGTACATCTCGACCGGTGAGATTCGGATAGAGCACGAGGTCACCGGGAAGATAGCCAATGTGGCCACGGATCTCGACACTTTCGCGGTGGGTATCCATTCCCAAGATCTGGGCAGTACCCGAGGTGGGTCGAATCTCATCCAGAATCGTGCGAATCATGGTGGTCTTGCCGGCACCATTGGGCCCCAAGAAACCGAAAACCTCACCCGGACCGACCGCAATATCCAGGTCGACCAATGCAGCTACATCACCGTAATGCTTCGTAAGCCGCTGAGTACTGATTGCCACCGTCATAACGTCACCTCCGCATCGGGGCGAGCCGTCATGCAGCGCCGCAATGCTCCACTTCCAGAGTAGACCTGTGAGGGCTCGCGGTCACCAAGACCCACCATGGCAACGGGGTTTGCAGCTGGTGCGTGGAGATTAGTACCTCAACGGCCCTGCAAAAAAGTCATAGCTGGACTTTTCCAGTGTCTGGCTGACGCCTAAACTCGCGGTATGAACAAAGCGGTCGCTGCCTCCGCCACCGCTGCTTTGATCCTGGGAATGATGGCCGCAAGCGCCAGCTCAGCCCAGGCGGGTTCCAACAACTGGGGGGATAACGGTTTCGGTGCCTGCACTTCCTTAGGGAACTCCACATTCTCCGACCAAAGTTTCGGAGCTTGCGTTCAGTCGCTGTCTGGCTGGGTCTCGGTGAAGCCGTGGACTATCTACAACGCCACCCCCACCTGCGAGGACACCCTCGACGGGCCGTATCCGGTGTCCTCGCTTTACCCCACCTGGGCGAACACCGATGAGCCTCAGTGGGTCTTTTCCGGACAAGCTTGGTACAACGGCGCCGGCATGGACCAGTCCGTTGCCGCAGCGCTAGGCGGTGCGGGAGCAGCCTGGCAGGGCAACGGGATTGACTCCGACATGGCCGAGGACATCGACGCCTTCTACGGCAACTGGGACGGAAACTTAGCGGTGACTCCCAGTTGGGGAACCGGAATCACTGCCTTCGGGAATCCCGACTTGTTCGAGACTCACACCGCACAGTACGCACTTGCCTGTTTGGAGGCGCAGTCCGTAGGCGTCCAGCCCTACGGCACCTACGCCAGTTCGTTGTCCGTGGCAGCGCTCGGTCAACCGACGTTGCGGGTTTCCCATAATCCCCGCCCTGCTGAACGCAAGCACACCGTGAAGGTGAGTAAAGCTTCCGATGATCACGTCATGCAGTGGCGACGCATCACCCTGGTCCCCAAGGACAAGCGCAAAGTCACGGTCAAGTGCCCCGCCGGCTACGAGCGCTTAGGGCACATCCAACTAACTCCCGAGCATGCGCCCAAGAACATGAAAGCTCCTACTAAGAAGAAGATCAAGAAGAACAAGGTCAAACTCACCTCTCGTGCTCACAAAGGAAAGAAAGCGGTCTTCACCGTCAAGACCAAGAAATTGAGCATGACCACCATGGTCAACGCCCACCTACGCTGCAGCGCAGTCAAGAACTAGCACGCGGGGTAGCCGGGGCTATCCCCCTTTCGGCAGCACTGAGGCTGCCGCAGCCGCGGTCAGTTGGCGGTGGGACGCCCTCGCGTCAGGCCGGTAGTCCACACAGGTCGATGTCGGCGTCAACGAGGTCAGCCTCAGTGAGCGGAAGCACCAAGGTGGCAACAGACCCACCCATCGCTTCCCGTTGGCCGTATCGCTCGTAATAGACATCGTGCTGGAACACTCGCCATCCACTTCTTTCGTTGTACGGCACGAGTTCGGGACGACAGATCAACAGCGCGAAATCACAGTCATTCTGCTTGGCGAAATCCACTCGAGCTCGCTGTAGCATGAGCCCGCGGCCAGGGGTGGTCCGATAAGCAGGGTCCACATACATCCCGCCGAACAAAGCAATCCTGATCGCTCCGGCTTCAGTCACTGCCTCTCGAAGAGCCACGCCACCAATGGCTACTAATCGATCATCCTCAATCCCCAACGCGTAGGCGTCAAACTTTGCCCATCTGTCCTGCCAAGCATGAACGACAGCCAACCAAGACCGCAGCTGCACTCTTCCCCAGGCAGGAAGTTCACCCCCCCTAACCATATGCACGGCCCATGATTCTCCCTGCGTAACAAGGCGACCATCGGAGGCCTTCACTTCGGGTGGTGCTGTACGCCAAAGTTTGTCGACTTGCCGATAGAACCTTGGGTAGAACTCTCGATACCACCGTCTGGTCAAACGATCGAACGGTTTCATCCGCTGGTCTGCCATTTCTCAAGTGTCCTATCTTGCTTTGTCGATGCAATCAGGGCCCTGACCCAACCTTATTTCACCAAGGATCCCGTAACCTCGATTCTCGTCTAGGTTGCGGCCCCGCAAGCCCACCAAGAAGCCTGGTCCCTAAGAATTAGCACGCGGGGTAGCCGGGGCTATCCCCCCTTCGGCAGCACTGACGGGGCAACGATTTCGGCGAATTGTTATACGGTCGACCACACCGCTGTTGACGCTTCCGTGCAAACGGTCCTCAAAATCATCACACTGTGCTCATGGCTACCACCGTTGACACCATCCCTGACACCACGCTGAGCAAGCTACGGCGGCTCAACTTCATCGCGGGGATTTTCCACCTCGTCCAGATGATTCTGATTCTAGTGTTGGCGACTGACTTCACCTTGCCGGTGACTGCGACCTACATGGAAGGACCACCCGGAAGCACGTTCACCGACCCGGTCACGCTAGTTGATGTGCGGGTCGCCTGGGGAGTCGCAGCTTTCTTTGGTCTGTCAGCACTGTTCCACTTCCTGGTCGCCAGCCCCTGGTTCTACCCGCGGTACGCGGCAGGATTGCAGGAGCGCCACAATTACTTCCGCTGGGTGGAGTACTCACTCAGTTCCTCGATCATGATTGTGCTGATCGCACAGATTTGTGGCATCAGCGATGTGGCTGCAATCATTGCGATCTTCGGCGTGAACGTGGCCATGATTCTATTCGGCTGGCTGCAGGAAAAATACGTCAGTCCGGGCGGCGGCCTCACCGCATTCTGGTTTGGCTGCATCGCCGGCATCGTGCCGTGGATCATCATCGCAATCCTGCTGATTGCCCCCAACTCGCCCGTCGGCGTCGAGACACCAGGATTCGTTTACGGCATCGTGTTCTCGCTGTTCGTGCTGTTCAACTGCTTCGCGCTGGTGCAGTACCTGCAATACAAGCCGGCCAGAAAGTGGACCGAATACCTGCGCGGCGAGAAGACCTACATAGTGTTGAGCTTGGTCGCCAAAACCGCACTTGCCTGGCAGGTCTTTGCGGGCACACTCGTTCCGCCCAACTGAGCGAAACTCCGGAAACTTATCCGGTGTGGCAACCTCGACTCTCGGCTGAGCCTTGGGCCGTGCTGCTAGGCCTGCGATCTCTCTGACCCCACCTAGCCGTTGGCGGGAAGCGTGGCCGCGCGAGTGGCTGGCTTCAGCCGCACCGAACTCATCGGCCCATCGCCAGCAGCATTGACGCCACGCACCTGCAGTTTAACCGGTGAGTTGTCGGCGAACTTGCCGGTCAGCGCTTTGCGCACCTTGCCGGCATCAGCGAAGTCCAGTCGCACTCGCTGAGCACTTGGCGCCACCGCGACTGAACGCCAACTAGCCCAACCATTCTTGGCCCGCTGTTTGTTCTGCGATCCCGCCATCTTGAATCGCCACCGAATCTCGGTCGGACGCGCGTTGGCATCACCACCCAGTTTCAGTTTCAACCGCAACAGCTTCGCACTATCCCGACCCTGCTTCAGCTGCCGCTTCAACTTGGTCAGCACTTTTTGCGCGTTAAGCAGCACGAGCGGTGCCGCAATCGCCGGCTGCGACGGCGTGGAAGCCTCCGGCGCAGGCGCAGCCGATGCAGGCGCAGCCGGTGCAGCAGGTGCAGGTGCAGGTGCAGCGGGCGTAACGTTCACGCTGTTCGACGCCGCACCATTTCCGGCTGAGTTCACTGCCCGCACCTCGACCGCATAGGTGGTGTCGTTGGTCAAACCTGTGACGGTCGCCGAAGTCCCCGTGGTCGAAAGTGATGTCCAGCCTCCGGACCCATCCAACCGGTACTCATAGTCAGTGATATCCGCACCACCATCAGACGTTGGCGCAGTCCACGACAACACCGCCGAGGAATCACCAGCGGTCACCGAATCCAACACCGGCGCACCCGGCAGCGTCGCCACCGGCGTGAAATTCACACTGTTGGATGCTGCCCCGCTGCCTTCGCCATTCACCGCTCGGATTTCCACCGCATAGGTGGTGTCGTTGGTCAAACCTGTGAGGGTCGCCGAAGTCCCCGTGGTCGATAGTGATGTCCAGCCTCCGGACCCATCCAACCGGTACTCATAGTCAGTGATATCCGCACCACCATCAGACGTTGGCGCAGTCCACGACAACACCGCAGCGGAATCACCAGCGGTCACCGAATCCAACACCGGCGCAAGCGGCGGCGCGGCGGAGTTCAGTCGCATCAAATAATGGGAGCTCAAACTGGAAGAAAGGTTGCTTCCGCCGACCAGGATTTGCCCATCGGCTTGCGTCGCAAGCGTCTTCACACTCTTAATGCTCTGGGCCGCAACGTTGCCGTTGAACGTCGTGTCAGGCGTGCCGTCAGAGTTGAACCGATACACGCCGTCACTGTTGCCGGCCAGCACCTTCCCATCGGCCTGAACAGCAAGTGCCTGCACCTTGCTACTAAACGTGGAACCGACGTTGCCGTTGAACGTAGTATCGGTAGCACCCGCATCAGTGAACCGCGCTATTCGCACCCCAGGGCTAGTGAAATGACCGCCCACGATGACATCATTATTCGGTGTGGCAACGACGTACTTTTTGTAAATAGTATCCCGCGCACCTTCGACGTCATCGTTGAACGTCGTGTCAGGGGTTCCGTCGGAGTTGAACTGTGCAATACCGTCGGCTGGGAGCGAGAACGCGCCCGACACAGCAATCTTGCCGTTGGGCTTCACGGCCACGTCCCACACGTAGCTATTAAAGACGCCCGTAGCGAAGTGATTATTGAACCCAGCATCGGAGTTTCCATCTTTGTCCAAGCGAGCAAGTTTCTGACCAGGGCTAGTGAAATGACCGCCCGCGAGGATGTTCCCGCTGGCATCCTGAGCCAGAGTCATTACCTCATTGTTCACTGACTCAGTGAACGATAAGTCGCGCGTCCCATCAGGATTCAGACGCATCAAAGACTCCTGTGAATCCGTAAGTTTATATCCCCCCACAACAATCTTGCCGTCATCTTGCACCAATATCGCCGACGGGTACGGGCCTTGGCCTGAAGAACCGGTGATTGCATTGGCCGCATTGGTATTAAAATCATCATCCGGCGTGCCATCGGCCTTAAACCGCGCAACTCTATTACTGAACCACCCGCCCGCGAGCACCTTGCCATCCTCCTGCTCCGCTACGTCCACCACGGCGGCATTAAGGGTGGTGCCCACCTTCGTATCGAACGCAGTATCAGCAGTGCCATCCGTCGCCGCAGCCCGAGCCGGTGAAACCCCCACCGCAGTCAACAACGCAACAGCCAAAGCGGCCACCAACGACAAGGAACTTATCTTCTTCATCAACATCGCGTCATCTCTCGTTTGGCCCGGTACTGTGACGCGCATCAACGTCGACGAAATGGCTACCGAGCGTGGCTATGACTTGACGTTAGGTACATGCCCGTTGCGGAGCAATCTCTCATGGCAAATCTTGAGGTGGCCTTGAGGTTTCGTGACATATTCCGCTGCCGGAGGCGCGTCAGCTCACACGTCAGCAGGTGTCATTCGTTGCGGTGCCATCTGGACAGACGGTGTTGCTAAATGTGGCGCCACTGAAATCAGCGGGCAGTTCCGCTGAGATCTCGGCACCGGTGAGATTAGCATCGCTGAGGTCTGCGTCGCGGAAACTCGTGCCAGTGAGCACCGCATTCCTGAGGTCTGCTCCGCTGAGGTTACTGAGCATCATCTCGGCGAACATAAGGTTGGCGCCATTGAAGTTCGCGCCATAGCCACTAGCGCTACTGAATATCGCGTACTCAGCAGTCGCTCCGGTGAACGTTGTCTGCGTCAGCGATGCTCCAGCGAAGTCGGCATTAGTTAGATCAGCATCGGTCATATTGGCCTGATCCAAGTTGGCGGCGGGACAGTACGGCGGACAAGCATCCGAGGAGACATTTGTTCGGCCCGCGCTCTTGGCGCTGCTGCCAAATTTCGTTTTGCGCAGATTGGCAGCCGTGAAGTTTACGTACCTCATTTTGGCTCCGGCGAACTTGGACTTCTTCAGGTCGGCGCCGCGAAAGTCAGCTCCTTTTAGCTTGGCTGCCTGAAACTTGGCCTTGTTCGCCTTGCCGTGAAATACAGCCGACCATTTGTGTGAAACGTTGCGGCAATCGGCTTTGTTCTTCATCACACAAATCTTGGCCCCTTTGCCGATGGTGACGTGACCTCCTGCTTGCCCCACCATCGGAACCGCCAAAGCGGCGGCAGCCACACAAGAAACGAGGAACGCCGGTAAGAATCTGCTCGACATGGTCGCAGCCTAGCTGCGTCGTCGCTCCGCGTCTGTCCGAAAGACCGGCCCCGACGTCTAACGCTTACACGGCACTGCGACATTTCGGAACTCAGCCATGTAAGCGCCAGCGATTCCAGACCAAACCAGCAGTTCTCTCGGTGCGGCACCCGGGGCCCGGAGACAGTTTTCAACGGATCCAGGTAATCGCTGCCGAGGGAGAAGTCATTCACCCAACACGACACGACACAGCCGACCAGTCCAGTAGGGTGCCGAAGTGTCCACTGCCCGAACCTATGCGCCGGGATTGCTGTTAACAACAGCGGCAGTTGCGCTTTCGATCGCATTGTCATGGGCCTTGGGTCCCGCTCTCGGCCCACTCACGGTGGCCATTCTTTTGGGTGTTGCTATTGCCAACGTTTTTCCGCTACCGGAATCAATGCGACCGGGCTTACGGTTTTGCGCCAAAAAATTGCTGCGGGTTGGTGTGGTCCTGCTGGGTTTGTCGGTGACGTTCTCGGAGGTGGCGCAACTCGGCTGGGACGGTCTGCTGCTGCTGATCGCCGTGGTGTCGTTGACTTTTCTGGCAGGTATGGCTGCGGCTCGAGTGTTTCGACTGCAACGTGCGGCCGGGATTCTGCTCGCTACCGGTACCGCAATCTGCGGTGCCAGTGCGATTGCGGCGATGTCAGCGGTACTACCGGACAAGGAAGAAGATGTGGATGACGGCGCCACCGTGGCGGTTGCCTCCATCACTTTGTACGGCACGCTAGCGCTGCTGATCATGCCACTACTCGCAGTGCCACTGGGTCTGTCCGATATCGCCTACGGCGCCTGGGTCGGCGCCTCAGTTCACGAAGTTGGACAGGTGGTCGCAGCTGCTGCACCCGTCGGAGACACCGCAGCCAGCGCAGCCATCATCGTAAAACTGACCAGAGTGCTGCTGTTGGCACCGCTGGTGATCTTGGTGAGTCTCATGGTGCGCGCAGAAGTGAACGAGCACACCACCGCCACCGAGAACCAGAACGGTTGGACCACCCTACTGCCACCCTTCCTGCTGGGATTTGTGGCACTCGTGCTTCTCGGATCGGTGTTGGCGCTTCCAGAGTGGCTGCTGGATTCTGCTGCGATAGCCAAAGACATCCTGCTGGCCGCGGCGATGTTCGGTTTGGGCACCGGCGTGGTCCTCAAAAAGCTGGCAAAGCAGGGTCTACCGGCCCTCGCGGTCGGCGGCATCGTCACGATCGTCATGGCGGTACTGGCACTTATCGCGGTACAGATCGCAGTCAGTTAGCCCACACGTCGCGACCACTCGGTGATCCGCTACTGGCAGGGGAACTCAGCAATCGACCAACCAGAGGGCACCAGATTCTCAAGTCTTGGCGGTAACAATCTGCACCACCTTTGGACCCAAATCCGACTATGCTGACGTCTGTCGTTACCACCTGACCAGAGGACAAGATTGATGTTGCGATGACTGAGGGATCATCAGGTTCTGATATGAGCGTTGCCGAACCCAGAGGTGACATAACCCGGCTCACCTACCTCACCGATGCTGCCGTGGCGATATCGCTCACGCTGCTCTTCTTACCCACCGTGGAAACTATCCGCCGGTACCCGCTGGACGACTGGAGCACGATCCTCACTGAGCGAAATGCCGACCTCACCTGGGTGATCACCACGTTCATCGTTCTAGTAGTTTGTTGGCGCTATCACCACGTATTGTTTGAGTACTTGCGTGATTACGACCGAATCATCATCTGGCTGAACTTTCTCTGGCTGTTCTGCATTGTTTCGCTTCCCGTTCTCACCCTCGCGAATCTTCCGTCCGCAGAAGAACGGCCACCGTTGCAGGGGGCCTTCGATTTCACGCTGCGGGTTTTCATGGTCCGGGGCGACGATGGCTATAACCTGCAGAATTTCGTCATTTACTGGCTTGTCCTGGCCCTGTCCTTTGCCGCCCTCTTTGCCATAGCAAAACGAGCTGCTCACAAACCAGGAAGGCTCTGCAAGACTGGCGACGACTACCGGCTGGCAGGCAGGGTGTACCTCCGCCCGGCCTTGGTCTGTTTGGAAACCGGCATCCTAGGTGGTTTGTTCTACGAATACACCCACTGGTTCCTCTGGATCGGCATACTGATCGCCGCGATTGTTTCGCTCAGAGACGAGCGCAAGAATTCCACCACCGAAATGGCTGCGTAAGCTGGATCGGACCGCTATCACCGACAAAAGACTCGGAAGTGTCGGGGTAGACCGCCAGCCCGACCGATCGGTCTCTGAACTTCCTCGGTAGTGGGCTCAAAACATGGCATTGCCTTGTCGGTGAAGTCAGCGTCCTCCGAGAGATAACCCTCAACTTCGCTAGGGAGACCCTCGCAATAATGGAGCCTTCTAGCAGGTTGCACCCAGACCACCCCTACCGCATGCTGGTAGCGGGAGGGAGAAGCACATGGTTTCTCTACGGGTAAAGTACAAAGCGAAAATCCTCACGCCCCTCATTGGCGCGAGGGGAACACCAGCAAAAAACGTCAGTTGCCACGCCACTGAAATTCGCTTCATCTCTGGACCGGGCGATTTCTCCGCGACTGCCCCACACTGGGCCATAATCACAGGTTGAGACCGCGATGTCGGATTCTGATCGCGACGGGGAGCCTCTCTCATCAGGAGTTAGCCAAGCTAGAGTCGCGCGTCTCGGTGGTGTCTGATCGCATTGTCATGATGAGGGAAGTGTCGGATGCCACCCCGCAGAGCGTCAGCGCTGAGTGGGAACGGGTGAGGAAACTAGCCGCAAAATGGTATTCCTTCGTCGTAGTGGCCGATTTACGGGCTGCCAGGCGCCCCAGTCCTGATGTAAGACGTGCATTGACCCACGAGATTGACGCCGCCAAAAACAAGCTACTCGCGCTAGTGGCTTTCGCGGATACCAACATGGCTCTTCGGGCCGCAGCTCGGTTCGTTTTGGGCAGGAGTGGTGTGCGCGTTGAGGTCGTTGCCAGTGAGAATGAGGCCCTCGCGATAGCCCGAGCATCCCTATGACCAATATTCGTCTTTACGCTCAAGGAACGATCTCGCACGAGGAGTCGTCCCGACTACTTGAGCTAATGCTGGCAGTTGAGATGAACAAACTGTCGATAAGCGATGAAGATCTCGCCGAGGAGCCTAATCCAAGAATGCAGGAGCTCATGGCGGGGCTCATTTTCTTAGATGAGGACCTAAAAGATCGTGAAAGAGAACTGAAGAAGACCCAAGAAAACCTTGAGACTCTCATCGACACCGTGAGTTCCGGAGTTGGCGTATGTGATCATGACGGCCAGATCATCTGGGCCAATCACACTGCTACCGAGTTGTACCCAGCAGTGCAGGAAGGCGAACGGTTCAACTCTTCGGCCATACCCAATCCGATAGCTGCTGGAGCATACGAGTTGTCGCTAACTACGCCCGGACCGACGCTCACCATCACATTTTCGGAAACTGTGTGGGGTGACCAAGAGAGTTTCATCTTCTGGATTCACGATTCCTCAGCGGTGGAAGACTTGCGAAGAGGCGCGATCAACGATCCACTCACCTCGCTTCCCAACCGAGTTCTTTTCTTCGACCAACTTGCGGCGGCGCTCGAGAGCGACAAGAGGAACAATCAGCATTTAGCAATCCTGTTTATGGACCTCAACGACTTCAAGGGACTCAATGACAACCATGGGCATTTGGTGGGCGACGAAGTTCTTCGGGTCGTCGCCCAGCGGATCCAGTCCCAGATCAGAAGCGGTGACACCGTGGCACGCCTCGGTGGTGACGAGTTCGCGATGGTCGCCTCAAATACCACTCCGGCTGAAGCCGCTAAACTCGCTGCGCGAATCGTCGGCGCAGTGTCGCAACCTATCCGGGTTCGTGGTCTTTCTCTTGAAGTGACGATCAGTGTGGGGGTGGCCCACGCTGATTTGAAAGATGGGCTTAACCCTGACGAAATCCTTGCACTCGCCGATCAGGCAATGTACGTGGAGAAATCTCGAAAACGACCAGGGACGCCGTAGCAGCACCGTGGACTACCACCAACTCTGCTGCAGGCCTTAGGACTTCGACCTACCATTCAGCTCTCTGGTATTCGGCCGCCCCGATTGGTTCTCCCGCCCGATAGCGCACTGCCTGGATACCGCCTACAGAACCACGATCCCCACAGTCTCTTGCCATCCGCACCACGTATTCGATCGACACCTCGGTAGGTATACGACATCGAGAATGAGTGCACTTCGTCCGTAGCAAGAGTTCATCAAGACATAAGGCCACTGGGCTCGACCACCACTAGGGTGCTTGTTATGGCCACTGAGAAGTCTGCTGACTCCACCAAAAACGAGGAGCCCACAAGCACCAAGATTGCTCACCCGTGGTGGGCTCTTGTCGCGTTGTTAATCGGCGTGAGCATGATCGTCATTGACGGCAGCCTCGTTAATGTCCTGCTACCCGACATGGTCGATGACCTCAGCTTGAATGCGACGGAGACACAATGGGTCAACAGCATCTATGCCTTAGTCTTTGCGGCTTTGTTAATCACCATCGGTCTCCTCGCTGACAGATTCGGTCGCCGGCTGTTGTTCCTTTCTGGTGTGGTGATTTTTGCTCTCGGGTCCCTGGCAAGCGGTGTCGCTCAAGACCCGTCATTCCTCATTGCCGCTCGCGCGGTACAAGCTATCGGTGGGGCCATGATGCTGCCCTCCTCCATCGCAGTCATCAACGTTCTCTTCACTGGCCGAAATCGGGCCGTGGCCTTCGGCTTGTGGGGTGCGATTTTCGCTGGCGCTGCTGCCATCGGTCCCCTGCTTGGCGGTTTTCTGGCGGAATACTTCAGTTGGCGCTGGGCCTTCCTGATCAACATCCCCATCGGCCTTATCTCCGCAATCATGGTGTTGCGCTTTGTGCCGGAAAATAAGGGCCCGAAGGTAGCAGGCCTCGATCCGGTGGGAGTGATTCTTTCCGCTAGTGGCCTTGGTCTCATCGTGTATGCACTCATCGAAGGTCAGCAGTTTGGCTGGTGGACGGCAATCGCGGAGTTCGATCTGGGACCCATCACGATCCCGGTAGGTGGCCTCTCGGTCGTACCCATTGCTCTCGTGACCGGTTGCGTTCTGTTGCTACTTCTCGTCACATGGGAAAAGCGGCGAAGCGAACTCGGTAAAGCCAGTCTGTTGGACCTATCTTTGTTCCGCATCAGGCGTTACGGATTCGGCAATATTGTTGCTCTCGTCGTGAGCCTGGGTGAGTTTGGCGTGCTCTTCGTATTGCCACTGTGGATTCAGTCGGTGCATGGCTTGAATCCGCTCGAGACGGGAGCAATTCTGGCTTTCCTCGCAGTAGGCGCAATCGTCTCCGGCGGCCTCGCCCGAAAAGCATCAGCACTACTGGGCCCAACTCGCGTCGTGCGGCTGGGCATGGTGCTGGAAGTCGTCGGAATCGTTTGGGTTGGCCTGACTTTGGGAGTCGACCGCAACCCATGGTTGCTCGCTATCCCCCTTGTGGTTTACGGACTTGGCGTTGGCTTTGCTTCTGCACAACTCACGAATGTGGTTCTTGCCGACGTGCCACCGATAAAGTCTGGGCAGGCGTCAGCCGTGACTTCTACGTTCCGCCAGGTGGGGACAGCACTCGGTTCCGCCGTTATTGGCGCGGTTCTCTTTACCGGGTTAGGCACAATTCTGGACAAGACGTTGGCTGAAGAAGCCGGGATCACTGACGAACAGCGACAAAAGATAGTCGATGAGGTGCAGGGGTCTGCCGGACAGGCTATTCGTGGTCTAGAAGAGATTCCCGGGCTCACAGTAGTGGTTAAGGACGCCAAGGAGTCCTACACCGAGGCCGCACGAAATGCCGCGTGGGTCGCCGGCGGACTCGTCTTCTTCGGACTTCTTGTTTCCTTCGCTCTGCCGAGAGATCGCAAAGAGGACTACGAAGGTAAACAGGAAGCCACCTCGGACGCATAGCCTGTCCCTCGTCGAGGCGACGCTTCAGCTCACACCAGAGCCAATCGAAGCCGACGCCACGAAGACCTCGGCAAGTGAATCCTCGCTAGTCCTAGAAGGGCGAGAAGGGGTAGTTGGTGGGTGGTGTGTCTGGACAAATCCCAGGGCCACACTCAAGAACGACTGACACTACATCCAAACCGATAACGATGAAGGCGATGACGAAAGCCGCGATCAACAGCCCAGATGCTTTCTTACTTGGTCGGTGTTCCTTCATACGGCTGAGCTCAAACTGCCGATCCCACAGCAGCATGATGACCAGAGCAATCCCACCGATGATCGCGATAACCAGTGACCAGCCATACATGTGCAGCCCTAGCGCCTTGGGACCCCACCCCGGAAGGTTTTGATTCGCGATGCGAACCATCATGTCCAGAGCGACAGCACCCAAGAAGAATGCACCCGCCAGGCTGATGCCATAGTGACTTGGCCGAAAGCCAAACCTCAGGTTCAGTGCTGGGCCCAGAGCAAGCATGAAGTAGCCCAGTCTTTGCATGTTGCAGTGCGAACAAGGTAGGTCGTCTTCGATGACTTGATATCCCATGGCGGTTAGCACCACGAGCATGGGAACGATCAAGCCAAAGTAGTTGAAAAACCTGAAGAGGCTGTTGGCCTGACTATCGGAAAGCAGTTCAAACTTCTTGTTGTCGCTGAAAAGAGCTGACAGGCTGCGTTCGCCGGACTGACTATTTTCGTTACTCCCGGCCGAGGCCACTTCGTCGTTCACCATGGCCAGTCCACTTCATAGTTATGCAGATAGTAGAAAGCAATGCAGACCCCCATGAGCACCACTGCTATCGCGATAGCGGGCTTGCGGCGACCGGATAGGACCAATCCGAACGCCACGAGAAAACCGACAACGGCGAGGGCAAACATCTACCGCCTCCTCTGTTGCTGCCGACGATAGCGACCGAGGAATACGTTTGAGGCCGTTTCGACTATTCCGGCCGCAGTGAGCGAAGCCAGCTCTCGGCAGTTGAAACTTAGGCGTGCGGCAAGTCGCGCTCTTCAGGGACAACCACCCGAAAAACAAACCCAAACAACACCAAACCCCCAGGGGAACACCCTGGGGGTTTGTCGTTGTGGAGGTGCCGGGAATCGAACCCGGGTCCAACGGTGCAGATTCGGGACTTCTCCGAGCGCAGTCGGCGTAGCGCGTTCTCGACCTCTCTGCTTCTTACGACTCCGCAGAGAACGCGGTCTCAGCCACTAAAAATGTTCCGCCGACCCGGGTGGCCCGGGCCTTTGGTGAGTCCCCTCACGACGCCCGACGGTGCGGGGACAATTCCCGCCGAACGCGTCACTTTTCGCTGTTAGGCAGCGAGAGCGACGGTGCCCTTGTTTTGTTTGGCACCTATAGTTTTCCACCGAAGGTTTACGAGATCACAGTGGTTTCTCGGCTCGCTTCTCCCGTCTCGACATTCGTTGTCGAAACCTGTCACCCCCTTGACGGAGTGAATCCGCTGTTCAGTTGTTTTCTCCCAGCCAGGCAAGTAGGTGACCGCTCCATACGGAACGCCGCTCCTTCTTGCGAACCACTGAACTCATCCGAGTCGAGGTTCTCCCAGCGGGGCACTCCCCAGCATAAACGTACCGACCGACAACTGTGTTCCCAAACAGCCCACGAAATAGCGGAGGGTGTCGATGAGATCGCGGTCGGTCATATTGCTACGGCTTTTTTGAGCGACTTCCTTGCCCAGCGCAACTCCGATGCCATCGAGGCGTAGGTTCGGGCTAGGAGGCACAACATGTTCAAAGTAAAGAGTTACACGGCAACGTTGGCGGTATCGGATATCGACCGGGCTAAGGAGTTCTACACGACTCAACTCGGCTGCGACATCATCAACGAAGACGACAACGGCGTGGCCTTGAGCGTTCCCGGAAGTGGTGAGATGTTAGCCATCTATCCGTCGTCCTTCGCTGGAACGAATCAGGCAACAGTGCTGTCTTTCCGAGTCGAAGATGTGGCCGAGGCGGTGCGGGCGCTGACCGCAACCGGGATCACGATGGAGGAGTACGACTTCCCCGGGCTGAAAACCGAAAACGGTGTTGCAACCTTGCCTGATGGCCAACACGTCGGTTGGTTCAAGGACCCCGACGGAAATATCCTCGCCATCAGCGATAACAACTGGTCTGAGTAGCGAGTCATTCACAACGCGTGACTGTTCTCGATCATCGATTTGCGAAGGTTGCTCCGGTCGAGCGAATCGGGTGGGAAATTCTGCAATCAGGTCACCTCGGCGACTAAACCAGAACAAGGCGCAGGCGGTGGCACCAGCGACGTTCACGTGACTTTCGAGTGCAATCTGAGTTGCTAGCTGCATACTCGTTGGGAGGACGTATGGGTGCACAGACGACTGGTGAATGTCGCTTCTGTTTCGCGACACGATTGCCCACGGACTTAGATCCTCCCGCGGACTCCGACACTCCTTATCTGGTCGCGCGCATCGACGGCTTTCTCGTCATGTGCGATCGCACGCCGCTGGCACCTGGCCACACACTGCTCGTCCCGGAAGAACACGTGTCGTCATACTCGCTGCTATCCGGCCAACGACTACGTCAAGCAGAACAACTTGCGGTGCGGATTGCCGACGGTTTCTATGAAATCGCCAATAGCACCACCCTGCTCGTCGAGAACGGCAGCGAGCGGGCCAGCGGTCAGCATGCTGCGCTACACCTGATTCCCGCCGAAGGAGATGTCACTCGATGGTTTCGGCAACAGAGATTACGTCGCTTGGCCGAAGTCTGGAACCTGAGCGATCTGCATAACCTGAGCGGCAATCCCTACGTCTTTGCCCAACAGTTCGCCCGAACTGGAGCGGTGTGGGATGCCGCCGATCTACCAGAACACTGGCTGGATCGGATGATCAACGATCAGCTTGGCGATGACGAATGGAGTTGGCGGGACCGACTGGAAACTCAGGGACCAGACATCAGATCTGATGCCATTCGCGCGAATCTGGCTATCGTGTTCGCCGCAGTCGGCATTTGGGCGGACGCGCCCCCGGCGCAAACGCTTGTTCCGCCGCCACAGCGACGGATGAGGGAAACGACCTCAACTCGGCTGCCCAGCTAATCCAGTTAGCCCTAGCTCTGCTCGCAGCGGGAGAACATGGTGGTCACTAGGCTTTCACTCCCACCACTGGTGAGCACCCCGCAGGTTCCCGGTGCTGCGGATCCCTGCAGCAAATCCCGGGTCAGCGCGAGTATTTAGTCCTCGGACCTCGTTGCCGAGGGGCCCGTATCCCATTGCAGTACGTTGGCGTGACCGCAAGGGCCAGCAACCGGCAGTGAGATCATTGAAGTCGGCCACCGGAATCAACTTTTTTCGGTGGGAGGACTACTCCATCCCCTTGGCCCGTCGGCCTATCGCTCGCTCAGCCTCGCGCTTCGCCTCCCGCTCAGCAATCACGTGCCGCTTGTCTACAGCTCGACGACCGCGTGCCAGGGCCAGTTCCACCTTCGCGTAGCCATCAGAAAAATACAGCGACAGCGGAATCAAGGTGGCCCCAGACTGCTTGGTCTTTCCGATCAACTTGTTAATCTCCGTCCGGTGCAACAGCAGTTTCCGGGCTCGGCGCGGTTCATGATTGGTCCAAGAGCCGTGTTCATATTCCGGGATGTGTACCCCGTAGAGCCAGACTTCGCCATCGCGAATCGTGGCGTAACCGTCGACAATCGTGGCTCGTCCCGCCCGCAACGACTTGACCTCGGTTCCGGTCAGCACCATGCCGGCCTCGTAGGTGCTGTCAATGAAATAGTCGTGGCGTGCCTTGCGGTTAGCCGCAATCAGTTTGCGACCTGGCTCCTTCGACATTTGCCTAGTGTCTCCAACACGGGTGCCATCCCGCGCGCCGGGTGGCCTAGACGCAGACCGGGTTCTTGCCGCCCTGACCAAACCAGCCGCGTGGCGAATACGGCTGACCATTGATCCGAGCCTCAAAGTGCAGATGTGGCCCAGTGGACAGTCCGGTAGAACCGACCGCACCCAGATGCTGTCCCCGCTCTACTCGCTGGCCCACCTTCACGCCAATCTGCGACAAGTGCGCATAACTTGAAGTGAGGCCACCCCCATGGGCCACCGTTACGAAGTTTCCGTAGCCACCGTTCCAGCCAGCGATCGCCACCACACCGCTATCGGCGGCTCGAATCGAGGTGCCGGTGGGGGCACTGACGTCGGCACCCGCGTGGCAACGGGTGTAGTTCAAAATCGGGTGCAGTCGCCAACCCGCGTCCGACCCAATCGAATAGCCAGGAAGCGGGAAGGTCCAGGTGCCATTCGGCGTGCCGGTGGCAATGCCCGTCTGACGCTCCAACTTCGCCACCGCCCGCGCAATCTGCTGCTGCAATCGGGCCTGTTCCGTGGCCAGTTGGTCGTACCGCTGTTTGACCTGGTTGCGATGCTTTTGGGCGGCCGCGAGTGCCTGCTCCTCCTGCCGAACCAGACGTTGCACCACCTGCTTAGCGGCTACCGCGCCACGGGCAGCTTCTTCGGCTTTTTGCACCAGCTGTTCCGCCTCGGCCTTGGCCTGTTTGGCCTTTCGTCGCAACTTGGCAAGCGCGACCCTGGCTTGGTCCAACTCAATCTGCTTGTTCCCCATCCGGGATAGTTGGGCATTATTCGCGGCCGAAACAGATCGGATGGCGGCCAACCGCTCGGTGAACTCTGACGGGTCCTTGGCTTCGAGTACGATCTCGATCTCGGCGAACGGACCCATTTGATAGGCACGCCGGGCGAAGTCGCCCACCTCCAACTCCAACTGGGCGATCCGAGCTTCCAACTCAACAATCCGCTGCTCCATCCGCAGGACTGCCGCTACCGCCTCATCCAATTCTTTCTTGGCGGCTGCGTCGGCGGCTTCTGCCGTGGCCTGTTCTTCTCTGGCCTTGGCCAGATTTGCCCGCGCAGCGGGAAGTTGTCCCCGCGCGTCCATAACCTGCCGGGTTGCTCGAGCAACCTTCTTGTTGTAGGCCAGCACTTCTTCGTGCGCGTCATCGACCCGTTGATCAACCCGAGACTTTTGAGCCCGCTTTTGGTCCAAATCGTTGCCCGACGCCGGAGCGCCCGCGATGAGACCCATACCTAGCGCTGTCGCTACTAGTAGGGCCGCCGGGGCGGTACGCCCGGCAAGGCGCGCACGTCCGCTCATTGCGTCAGTCCTCCCACTCCACTGACTTCATCGGCACATCCGATGCCGATCTGGAGTTCAGACCTTCAGGTACCGCCGCAACGACAGCAGCGCTGCCAAGGCGGACAGCAGAATGCCGAGCGCGATAATCACGCCTGACACCTGCCAGACCACGTCCCAGCCCACAAATGGCGTGAACTGGAACGAAGGTTCCAAGAACCTATCGACCAGCACCATCTTGACCCCCACAAGGGCCCCAATGGCGAGCGACGCGCCGAGAAGGGCCGCAATTACGCTTTCCAGCACGAACGGCAACTGGATATAGAACTTCGATGCCCCGACCAAACGCATAATTCCGGTCTCTCTGCGGCGACTATGTGCGGCTAGGCGCATGGTATTGCCCACCAGCAACACCGTCACAACCAACATCGTGACCGCTATGCCGAGCGCAATGGCCTGCAGACCGTCGAGCAGTCGGAAGAGCTTGTCGAGCACTTGCTTTTGGTCATCGACCCGCTCAACCCCAGGAATACCGGTGAAGGCGTTGGTTATCACCGCGTATTCATCTGGGTCATACAACTTCACGCGATATGACTCACCCAGGTCCTCCGGTGTCGCCGATTCCGCGATCGGCGAGCCAGCAAACTGCTCCTGGAACCGCTCGTAGGCCTCCTGGGAGGTCTCGAAATAAACCTCCTCCACCAAATCGGTCTGCAGCGTCTCCAACTGAGCGGAAATCTGCTCCTTTTGCTCAGTGGTGGCCGCACCGGTACACGAGGGCTCTTGCGAGTTCTTGGTGCAAAGGAAGATGGAGACCTCAACCTTGTCGAACCAGAATCCCTTCATCTGCGCAACCTGCTGCCGCACGAGGAGTCCAGCACCAAACAAAGCCAGCGAAACCGCGATGGTGATGATCAGCGCAATCGTCATCGTCAGGTTGCGGCGCAGCCCGTTCCAGACTTCACCGAGAACGAATCGGATTCTCATCGACTACTCCTTGCCTGACCCGTCTCAGTCACAACGACACCCCATAGACACCACGGGCTTCATCACGCACAACCGAGCCATCGGCGAGTTCCACAACTCGTTTCCGCACTTGGTCCACGATGTGGGAATCGTGAGTCGCCATGACGATAGTGGTTCCAGTGCGGTTGATCCGATCCAGCAGCTTCATGATGCCGATGCTGGTGTTGGGATCCAGGTTGCCGGTGGGCTCGTCTGCGATCAGGATTTCTGGGCGATTGACGAAGGCCCGTGCGATGGCGACGCGCTGCTGCTCACCGCCGGACAATTCGTGGGGCAACCGCTTCTCTTTCCCTTCCAGCCCGACCATCTCCAGCACTTCCGGGACAACTTTGCGGATGTGAGTGCGAGGCTTACCGATGACTTCAAGGGCAAAGGCAACGTTTTGGGCGACGGTCTTGTTGGGCAAGAGCCGGAAATCCTGGAACACCGTTCCGATCTGGCGTCGCAGTTTCGGCACCTTTCGCGACGAAAGTTTCCCCACGTTCTTCCCGGCCACCCAGACGGTGCCCGAGGTCGGCTTGTCCTCCTTCAGACACAGCCGCAGAAAGGTAGTTTTGCCCGATCCTGACGGACCCACTAGGAAAACAAAATCACCACGGTCAATCTCAACATTCACTTTTTCGAGCGCTGGCCGAAGCTCACTGGTGTAGAGCTTGCTCACGTTGTCAAATCGGATCATCCGTCACCTCTTTTGCCTTACCCCGGCGGGGCCGAGGAGCGCTTCAGTGTATGCCGCAGCAGGTAATAGAAATGCGTGACTCGTGGTTTTCCCCGTGATTTCTGAAAACCCCAGCGCGGCCTCACCAGCGCTCAAGATCCTTTTCGTTATCAAAACGTTACAATAAGGTGATGCGAGTCACGGGCGTACGAGGCATGATGAAAACACCCAACGGGCCGTCGGGTATATCCCCCCCAACCCCGCACGGCCGCGCCGCTAGACGGCGCAACACCCTCCAGGTGAGAGGCCCCGGGAAATCCCCCCCCTTCCCGGGGCCTCTATTTGGGCCCACACCAGACCATTCCCGCTAGCAGCGAGCCAGTCGGCTACCCCTCAGGCGGCACGCAGTGGCCGCGAGGGCAGGAAACCTCCCCGGCTAGGCCTCGGCCGCTTCGGTACGGCGCCAACGAATGCCGGACTCTACGAAATCGTCAAGCTCGCCATCCAGAATCTGAGAGGTATTCCCGGTTTCGGTTCCAGTACGCAAGTCCTTGACCATTTGATACGGATGAAGAACATACGAACGCATTTGATCGCCCCAGGAACCACTGGCGTCTCCCTTGAGTGCGTCCAGTTCCGCCTTTTCTTGCTGCCGCCGCAGTTCGAGCAATCGAGACTGCAACACCCGTAGCGCAGCAGCTCGGTTTTGAATCTGGGACTTCTCGTTTTGGCAGGAGACCACGATCCCAGAAGGCACATGGGTGATCCGCACTGCCGAATCGGTCGTATTGACGCTCTGCCCACCTGGGCCGGAGGAACGGAAAACGTCGATGCGGATGTCGCTCTCCGGGATATCAATATGGTCAGTCTGCTCGGTCACCGGCAACACTTCGACGCGAGCAAATGACGTCTGTCGGCGGCCCTGGTTGTCGAACGGCGAAATTCGCACCAGCCGATGAGTGCCCTGCTCCACGCTCAGCGTGCCGTAGGCGTACGGCGCGTCCACCTGGAAGGTCGCGGATTTGATCCCCGCCTCTTCCGCATAGGACACATCCAGCACCTCATGCTTCCAACCGTGCCGCTCACAGTACCGGGTGTACATCCGCAACAGCATCTGTGCCCAGTCAGCGGCGTCCACACCCCCGGCTCCGGAATGAACGTGCACTAAGGCACCACGCTGGTCATAGTCGCCCGACAGCAGCGTGCGCACCTCCATCTCCGAGATCTCCTCGGCAATGGAATCCAGTTCCGCACGTGCTTCGCTAGCCGTCCCTTCGTCATTCTCTGCCTCTGCCAGTTCAAAGAGCACCACTACATCATCTAGCTGGCTTCGTAGTTCCTCGACGCGGCGCACTTCATTCTGTAAAAAGGACAGCCGAGAGGTCACCTGCTGGGCTCGCTCTTGGTCGTCCCACAGATTCGGGTCGGAGGCCTGCTGCTCTAGCTCGGCGATCTCCCGCCGTGCCGCATCCAGGTCAAGCACATCAATGATCGAAGTGAGGGTTGCAGAGAGCGCGCTGATACGAGCGCTGTAATCGGGGTCGGCCACGTAGATCAGGGTACGTCAGATAGCTAGCACCACTAAGACCGCGACTGGGCAACCAAGGTACGTAGCGCTCGTAAGGCAACGCTTAATGACGCGATATCGTGCTGCTCCAACAGTGAGATCTCGTGCAGCGTGGCCCGGACCCGGGACACTTCGGCTTGATTGCTCAACTCCCAATCGTCCAGTCGGTCTGCTGCGGCCCGATCTTCGGCGCTGCCGCGAACAATCTGGGCGGTCAGAGCTGCCAGCACCTGGTAGAGATCACTCCGCATGGCCTGTCGAGCCAGTGATTCCCACCGGCCCTCGCGCGGTAGTCCAGATATCCGGGTCAAGAACTCGTCAATCTCATAGCGCTCGCTGACCACGAAATACAACTCAGCGACTGCCGCCGGCGAAGACTCGAATCGATCTGCAATCCGCACGACGTCCAACAGACTAAAGAGGTAGAGCAGCGAGGCCGCTCGAAAGGCAAGTTCGTCTGGGATGCCCCGGCCGTTCAGCCGAAGAGCAATGGATTCCCAACGCGCCAGTTCACCCCCGCGCAACATCTGTGGCAGTTGCGACTCCAGTTCAGCCACTATCGGCTGGAATCGGGCCACCTCAGCGGTTAAGTCCACCTCCGACCCGTGGGTCTGCACCATCCAACGAGTACCGCGGTCCAACAGCCGACGAACTTCCAGCAGTACTGCGTTCTGCGCCGCAGTCGGCACCAGGTTGTCTAAGGACGCGGTGTCGCGCCAGATTTCCGGTAGTTGAAAGACGTCCCTGGTGAACACGTAACCGCGCACCACCTCGAGCGGCTTGGCGACAGTTTCCTCCCGTGCCCGAAAGATGAACGCAATACCGCCATTGTTGATGGTGTCGTTGACTACCTCAGTCCGGATGATGTCTGCCGCCAGCGGATGATTACCAACGCGCCCACCAAATTGATCGGTCAACTGGTCGGGAAAGTAGTCCTGCAACACCGGCTGGAAGTACGGATCGCTACTTACCCCAGTTCCCCGGAGCTCCTCCGCCAGCGTCATCTTGGCATAGGCCAGCAGCACACTCAGTTCCGGCGAGGTTAGTCCCTCACCGACCGCTGCTCGTTCGTCGAGTTGTTCGTCAGCTGGGAGGAACTCCAACTCCCGATCCAACTCACCGTCTGCAACAAACTGCTGAATCATGCGCCGGTGGACCGGCAACATGGCGGAGGCTTGCGCCCGGGCCACCCCGAGCACCCGATTCTGGGCATAGTTATCGCGCAAGACCAGGTCAGCGACCGTAGGAGTCATCTCCCGCAACAGATTGTTGCGTTGCTTCACGGTCAAATCGCCCGCCTCGATCACCTCACTCAGCAGGATCTTGATATTGACCTCGTGGTCGGAGGTATCTACCCCAGCAGAGTTGTCAATGGCGTCGGTATTGAGCCGCACACCGGTCAATGCGGCCTCGATCCGACCCAGTTGGGTGAAGCCGAGATTGCCACCCTCCCCCACTACCTCACATCGCAACTCCCGACCGTTTACCCGCACCGCATCGTTGGCCTTGTCGCCCACTTCGAGGTCGGTCTCTGATCGTGACTTGACGTAGGTACCGATACCGCCGTTCCACAGCAACTGCACTTGAGCACGCAGCACTGCTCGGATTAAATCGGCTGGACTCATTTCGGCAGCACTACTAGTGATGGCCAGTGCGGTGCGGATCTCATCACTGATCGGGATCGACTTGGCCGTCCGCGGAAAAACATCACCGCCGGCGGATAGCAGCTCGCGGTTGTAATCGTCCCAGGATGAACGCGGCAACTCGAAAAGTCGTTGCCGCTCAGCGAAGGAGGTTTCGGCATCGGGATCCGGATCCAGGAAGATGTGTCGGTGGTCAAAAGCCGCAATCAACCGAATGTGACGGCTCAACAACATGCCATTCCCGAAAACATCACCGCTCATGTCACCAACGCCGACACAGGTGAAGTCTTCGGTTTGCGTGTCGATACCGAGTTCTCGGAAATGTCGTTTGACCGACTCCCACGCGCCACGGGCGGTGATGCCCATACCTTTGTGGTCGTAGCCCTCTGACCCGCCTGAGGCGAAGGCATCACCGAGCCAGAACCCGTATTCCGCGCAGACACTATTTGCTAGATCAGAGAAGGTTGCGGTGCCTTTGTCTGCAGCCACCACCAAGTAGGGATCGTCCTCGTCGTAGCGGACCACATCCGGCGGTGGCACGATCTCGCCGGCCACCCGATTGTCAGTCAGATTTAGCAACCCGGAAATGAATCTGACATAAGCATGGCGCCCAGCGGCGGCGAAACCCTCGCGATCTTGGGGGCTGGGCAACTGTTTAGCGATGAAGCCACCCTTAGCCCCAGCCGGAACGATGACCGTGTTCTTGACTTCCTGGGCCTTTACCAACCCGAGGATTTCAGTACGGAAATCCTCCCGTCGGTCACTCCACCGCAACCCGCCTCGCGCTACCGCCGCATAGCGCAGATGTACTCCCTCCACGACCGGGGAGTACACCCAAATCTCGAACATCGGTCGTGGCTCTGGCAGCCCGGTGATGTCACGAGGTAAAAACTTGAACGAAATCTGGAAGGGCACCTCCCCGTCGTAACGCTGGAAGTAGCTGGTGCGGACGCAGTGGGTGATGAGCGAAAGCAGCATTCGCAGAATTCGGTCCGCATCCAGCGCCGCAATGTCATCGATGCGCCGCAGGACTTCACCGTGCAGCAACTCCGCCTCATCGCCACCCTGCGGAGCCGCCGGATCGAATCGCGCGCGGAATAACGCAACGAGACAAGCGGTGAGATCGGGATTATGGATCAAGACTTCCTCGATGTAGGACAACGAGAACGAAGGCTTCACTTGTCGCAGATATTTGGCAAACGCCCGCAACAGCACCACTTGCTGCCAGTCCAGTGCTGCATGGAGCACAAGCGAGTTGAAGCCGTCATTTTCTGCCAGCCCAGACCACACCGCCAAGAAGCACTCTTCGAATCGGTGCTTGAGGGATTCATCGTCGACACGGGGGTCATTCGGTAGCTCCAGACCGAGATCATAGATCCGGTAAGGCCCACCGTGATCGGTAGCCAGGGTGAAGGGCCGCTCATCGATGACGTGGACTCCCATATTTTGCAGAATCGGCAAAATCAACGACAACGACAGCGCGTCCCCGGATCGGTAAATCTTCAGCCGTCGGTAGTGCTCCCCCACTTCGTAAGGCCGATACAGGTTCAACACCATGTCGCCATCCGCCAGTGCATCTAACTGGCGAACATCAGCGACCCCGGTGCGGGCGGGAAAAGCCTCCTTGTACGCCTCGGGGATAGCGTGCCGAAAAACACTTGCCAGTCGGGCACCGTCTTCCTCACCGACCGCCTCGGTCAACTCTTCATCGAAGGAGTCTTCCCACGATCGAACCACCGCAGCAATTTCGCGTTCCAACAGATGCTGGTCGGGATGAGACAACGTGGCACCAGCACGCACCCGAATCACGTAGTGCAGTCTGGCGAGTACACTTTCGGAGACTCGGGTCTGATACTCAACCGAGTCACCATTCAGTGCCTCGCGCAATAGCCGTTCCACCCGCAATCTGATCCCAGTGGTGTAGCGGTCACGCGGTAGATAGACCAAACACGACATGAATCGCCCGTAGGGGTCTGCCCGGAGGAACAACCGAACTCGACGTCGTTCCTGCAACTGCAAGACCGCTAGCGCGGTGTCGTACAGTTCCGGGACATCGATCTGGAACAACTCATCACGCGGGTAGGTCTCGAGGAACAGCTGCAAATCTTTACCGCTGTGGGAATCCGGGCTGAAGCCAGACAGCCGGGTAACCTCCGCCACCTTCGCCCGCAAAACCGGAATACCTTCCACACTGTGGGTGTAGGCCGCAGCCGCATACAACCCGAGGAACCGGTGCTCGCCCACCACCGCGCCGGAGTCATCGAAGATCTTCAGGCCGACATAGTCCAAATAGGCAGCACGATGCACTCGGGATTTCGAGTTGGCTTTGGTCAGCAGTAAGGGTGCCGCCTCGCGAGCTCGTTCCCGAACTGCTTCCGGGAACTGAACGAGAAGTCGACGGCGATCATCACCACCGCGGGTGATTCCTAACCCGCTGCCGGCAGCAACTGCGAGCTCCTCCCCCTCCTCCCCCGTCACTAGGTCGTAGCGACGGTAACCGAGGAAGGTGAAGTTCCCGACGGCCAACCAGCGCAGGAAATCAGCAGCCTCCCGACGTGCGGCATCCGACACCCCAGGAATAACCGTGGCCGCTAGCTGATCTGCGACGGCTGTCGACTGATCCCGCATCAGAACCCAGTCCTCCACCGCAGCTCGCACATCGGCCAAGACCGATTCCAATTCGCTGGCTAACTGAACCAACTCGTCAGCATCAGATTCTCGGTCGATGTCGATATGAATCCAAGACTCCAGCAGCCGGTCGTCCGGTTTCGGTTCGGCCCACTCGGCTCGGACCGCCTCCACCAAGTCACCTGCATCGTTTCGGCGAACCGAGAAGCGGGGATGAATCACCAAGTGAATCGCTCGTCCGCGCTGGGAAAGCGCAGCGGACAAGGAGTCGACCAAGAACGGCATGTCGTCGGAGACGACCTCCACCACGGTGTGCCCGTTGGACCAGCCGTTTTCTTCGACTGTCGGGTTGTAGACCCGCAGCAGCGTTTCGTTGGGCCCGCGGGTATGACCCAGCTGTCGGTTGGACAACGCAGTACCCAAAAGGTCGATCGGATCACTAGCCTGCAGGTCTTCAGCCGAAACGTTGTCAAAGTAGTCGGCGAGGTATTCCGTGAGATCCTCGACGGCCTGTCCACCCAGCGCCCGACTGTGCGCGACCGCCGCAGTGAGGACATCAGCCCGCACTCGCTTCTCCGTGCTGTTATTGGCAGCACCGGCCTCGGAATCCAGCGAACGGCTGGTCATAGTGCGAGCGTATCGCCGCAGCGGTGCGGTTCGCCCGGATTGGCGGGGATCATCTGCCGGACTAGCTATCGCCAGTTGCGGATCTATTTCGCGGGGAGCAAACCCTTACGCTCGATCAGCGCACTCACCGACGACGCAATCTGCTCATGGCCAGCAGCGCTGGGATGCACACCCAAATCAGCGGAGATGATCCAACGCTTGGGAGACGGGCAGAAACTGTCGGTCTGGCTGTTTCGGAAGCGCTGCTGAGTAATCGTGGACTGCACACTGGCGCCGTCCACTAGACCTACCTCCGGCCGACTAGGACATTCCACCTTGCCAGGTGCCATGCCGTAGGGGAACAGTGGTGGCTTGGAAACGAACACTCGCTTGCGAAACTCCGGCTGTTGCTTCGCTGCCTTAACGACTCGGTTATTGACCATCTTCAGCACCTTAAGAATTCGGTTAGGTGATCCGATGGCGGTACTGGGCAATACCGTCGGGTACTTCGACAGCACCACTGTGTTATCGGGGACATCTAGCAACCGATCGATGATCTGAGATACCCGAGGAGTCACCTGCTCCGAAGCGATGAGTTTCGCTGAGCAGGTGCGGAACTTCGTATTTCGCTTCGCCAGCAGACACTTCGTACCCTCCCCGGCGAGAAAGTCACCCAACAGCGGATTAGCACCAATGGTCATCAACGTCAGGTCCGGCTGATCAGCAACCGTATCCTCCAAGAGTTGTTGCAATTGCCCACTCTCGGTCGCAGGATCAACAGCCAGCAGGTCCTTGGGGTCGGCACCAGTTACTGCTCGGTTGGCATAGTCGACGTCATCGGTGATCCCCAGTTGCTCGGTTACTTGAGCTGGCCAGGCAATGCCGTTACTTAAGCCGTAGTCAGGCAGAAAAGTCACCGGATCTCGGTCACCTTTACCCAATGAGGAGTTGGAGGAACAACGATCATTGAGGTTGGGGTAGTCAATCGTGCCGCAGCGGGCCAGGTCCTTGAGTTTCATGGGGTCGCCGGAGCCGTAGAAACCATAGCCTGCGGTAATGGAATCTCCTAGGGCTCGCACGACTACTGGGTCGCCCGGGGCCGCACGAGAGGCAGTCACTCCGCTGAAGAACTGCAACAGTGCCGCGGACAGCCCCAGGACAAGAAGGACGACCACGATCAACCGCCGCGGCTCGCGGGACATGAAGCGCTGTCGGTAGGTGGGCTTTGCGGCAACTGCCGGTGGCGCATGAGAGGTGCTAGTCACGAGTCTCTCCGATCAGAAAACCGACGCAGCAAGTTCTGATTCGGCACAAAATGTTAACCCGCAAGAGTCAATTTCTCACAACCTGGCGCTCAGTCGCCGCAACGTTAGACCGAACTGACTCATCGCCACTGGCCGCATGATTCACACCAGGTGGCGCCACCCGTCGTGGTGCACGCGCAATCTTCGCTAAGTTGCGGCATGCTATCCCTCAGCACAACCGACCTTGGAGGACGTGTGGCGAAGAAGCTCGACAAGACGCAGCACTACGACGCAACCAGCGAGCAGGTCTGGGACATGTTGTTGAACACCGAGTTCGTGGAGACAAAACTGCACGCGGCTGGGGCGACCGATGCCTCCGCCGAGACGATGCGCGAGGGTGACGCCACTACCTTGGTCTCTCGCCGAGTACTCCCGGCAGATTTACCCGCATTCGTACGCAAGTTCACTGGTGATGAGTTGACTTTGATCGAAACCCAACGGTGGCAGGATCCCGATGGGGAGACTCGATCGGCTGATTTCATCGTGGACTTCGGAGATCAACCCATCTCGCTGAAGGGCAAGATCAAGATCGAGCCAGACGGGAACGGAGCTCAGGTCCACACCACGGGACAGGTGAAATGCACCGTGCCGTTCGCAGGGGGAAAGATCGAGTCAGTTGCCGTGGAGTGGACTGAGAAGTACTTGGACAAGGAAAACAAAGTTGGCAACGAGTGGCTCAGCGACCATTGACCACAGCGGAGGGTCGGGAGTTGGTTTCAGCCGGCTCGCCAGTCCGGTGTTCCGCCGGACGTGATATCCGCACCACTGCTATCACTCCGGCAGCAACCACCAGTCCAACCCGAAGCAACTGTGCCGCAACAAAGAACCAGTTACCGCTTAGGAACTCGCCATATCCGATGGGATAGACCACCTGGGCTGGGACAGCGGCGGCCGCGACCAGTACAACCGGAAGTAGCATTCGCGAGCGAGTCACGGCGAGACAGATCGAGCCCAACGCCAACAGCCACACCGAGTACTGCGGCGAAAACACTCGAGAAAAAATCACACTTGCCAGCACAAAAGTGAAGGCGACATCCGCTGGCGGGTGCGTGGCCAAAACACCACGCCACCAGCACCACCCCAGCCACGCCAGCACCGTCAGCAGACCTACGGTGAGCGCAGCAGCCGCAAGGCCAGTGCCGGCACTAGCCACTTCCATTGCGCCATAGCGATAGCTGATCTCGACTTCTAAACCGGCAGCGTTGGCGACCATGAACGGTAGTGCAGCTACCGATTCCACCTGTAGACCGCGATCCCGTTGTCCGGTCAAGAAGCCGCCCAGATCAACAAACACCACCGAGCATCCCGCAAGGACTGCCAAGGACGTGACTGCGAAGGCAACAGCACCGCGCAGCAATTCTCGTCGCGGCAGTATCGCCAGCAGCAGGACCGGCCACACTTTGGCAGCGGCACCCAGCGCCGCCCATACGCCGACACGAACCGGTCGACCCGCTGCGAGGACTGCCAGCGCAGCAAAAAGCGCAGGCACAACGTCGAACCGGAACACCAACACCGGGCCAATCAGAACGCCCGCTGCAACCCAAAACCATCCGGACAGTCGACTGTGCCGGTAGAGCACCGCCGTCAACAGCGCATCCGTCAACAGGATTCCCACCAGCAGGGCAAGCTGGGGATTCGATCCCCACAGTCCGATCGAAAAGAAAAAGGCTGCCGCAGGTGGGTACTGCCACATGTCGTCGGTGGGCAGCGCACCCGACTCGATGACGGGCAGCCATTCGGCGTAGACATCCAAATCTGCTTGCACGATGGTGCCGCCGGGATACCACGACACCGCAACAACCCCTAGGAAGATCAACAGTCCCCGGGTGGCCAGCCACGAGAGCAGCAACCACACCGCATCTCGCCAGTCCCAGCGTTGACTAGCCGCCATGGCGACTTCCAAGGTGGGCTGGAACACCGGGCCTTGACTGGCTAGCTCGACTAGTCCATATGGGGATAATGGTGATCCGTCGGCGGATCGAACGTCTCCTTGATCGAGCGAGTGCTGCTCCACCGCAGTAGGTTCTGGGCAGCACCTGCCTTGTCATTCGTTCCCGAGGCGCGGGCGCCGCCGAACGGCTGCTGCCCCACCACGGCTCCAGTCGGCTTGTCATTGATGTAAAAGTTACCGGCTGCGAACCGAAGCCGGTGCATCGCGTCGGCAACCGCGGCGCGATCCTGGGCAATTATTGACCCGGTAAGCGCGTAGGGAGCAATACTCTCCATCTGATTCACGACTTGGTCATAGTCAGCATCATCAAAGACATGGACCCCGAGGAACGGACCGAAGTACTCGGTGGTGAAGTATTCCGCGGTTGGGTCGGCGCACTCCACGACGGTTGGCCGAACAAAGAAACCCTCGCTGTCGTCGGCTGTGCCGCCTGCGAGCACGGTAGCGCTGTCATCCGCCGCTGCTCGTTGCTGCACCGCAGCCAGTTTGTCGAAGGCACGTCTGTCGATCACCGCGGACATGAAGTTGCTGAAATCCATCACGTTCCCCATGGGCAATGAATCAGTTGTCCCAACAACCTCATCGCGAATCTGATTCCAGATACTGCGCGGGATGTAGGCCCGCGAGGCTGCCGAGCACTTCTGGCCCTGATACTCGAAGGCACCGCGAATCATGGCGGTAGCTACTACCGCAGGATCCGCACTGGGATGCACCATGATGAAGTCCTTGCCACCGGTTTCACCCACGATGCGCGGGTAACTACGGTAGCGGTCAATGTTGTTCCCTACGCTTCGCCACAGCATTTGGAATACCGGGGTTGACCCCGTGAAGTGGATCCCGGCGAGATCTGAGTGATCCAGTAACACCTCGGACGTGGGCGGGCCGAAGCCCGTGACCATGTTGATGACGCCAGGCGGCAGCCCAGCCTCATGTAGTAACTCCATTAACAGCGAAGCCGCGAACTGTTGAGTAGGCGCCGGTTTCCAAATAACGGTATTGCCCATCAGCGCTGGGGCCGTAGGAAGATTGCCGGCGATCGCGGTGAAATTGAACGGCGTAACTGCGTAGACAAACCCTTCCAAGGGGCGATGATCGGTACGGTTCCACACCCCCCGGGAGGAGATCGGCTGCTCAGCCAGAATGTCGCGAGCGAATGCGACGTTGAAGCGCCAAAAGTCAATCAGCTCGCAGGCTGAGTCAATCTCGGCCTGAATCGCGGTCTTGGACTGACCCAGCATGGTTGCTGCGTTGAGGGTGTCGCGCCACGGCCCGGAAAGCAGGTCGGCGGCTTTCAATAAGATTCCGGCTCGGTCATCGAAATCCATGTCTCGCCAGTCGGGAGCAGCAGCAGTTGCCGCCGCAACTGCGGCCTCTGCGTCGGAGTGCATAGTTTCCCGACCGACACCGAGCACGCCAGCATGCCGGTGCGGCTGTACGACCTCAAACTCCTCGCCTTTGGCCGCTCGCCATTCCCCGGCGATGTACTGGGGGAAGTCGCGCGCAGCTTCCCCATCCAACTCGCTTAGCCGCTGCTGGAGAGATTCTCGGTGCGGGCTACCCGGTTCGTAGTTGCGAATCGGCTCATTGACCGGTCGCGGGGTGTTGCTGACAGCGTCCACCTGTTCCTCCGTACTCGCTTTTCGTTCATCCTTGCATCGACACGGGTTGGAACGCACGGTGTCGGCATGCGTATCGCAGATCGCCATCAGAAATCCTGTGGGCTCGGCGAGTCGCGGCTGTGAACTGGTGATAACGCACCCGACAGATGACACCCAGGGACATGCGAGTGGGTGGGCTAGCCAACCTCAGAAAGGTGATCTGGACCGACGTTCTCCGGATCTCGCAGCGACTGCACACTCGTCTTTAGCGAGGTCTCTAGGACCTGAATCCGCCGGGGAAGGTCCATCACGTTGCCACCCATGGCTTCTAAATCTTCCGGACCCGGACCAATCAAGGTCACATTGCATCCACCAGAGCGGACTTTTTCGGCCTCACGCAGAGTTCGCTTGGTGACCTGAAGTCGCCAGCGACGCTCCAACCGCGTCAGCAACTGCTGCGGTCGATCAAGGTGGAAGGAGACCATCGGCGCTAAGACGAACACTTCATCGAGACCCTGCCCGACGAGCAGATCCAGGTTGGTCGCTGACCAGGTGCCACCGTCCACATACTCCCGCTGCCCAATGCGGACCGGGCTGAACCATCCGGGGATGGCGCACGAGGCCATGACGGCATCCGATAGTGGAGCCACCGGTGCGCCCGGCTGACCAAACGCCACCCGCCGGCCATCGGAGTAGTCCATAGCCACCGTCCAGACATTAGGGTGCGGTGACCATTCATCCATGGGCGTGACCGCTTCGATCAAATGTCCAACTCTGGCAAGTGAGCCCGTCCCGAGCGGCACAAAGCCACTGAGCACTGCGGTCGGAGGCATTGTCCGAACCCGCCGCAGACTTGCACCGATCATTTTGGCGGAGCCGGGTCCCAGGAGTTTCGGTCGGCCCGGGCGACTGCCGCCGGTGGCTTTTTCATAGTCAAAGGAATAACCGGTGAGCGGTCCTTCGGTAATCGGATGGCCACGCTGATGGTCCAGCATTTGCTCAACCGAGACCCCAGCACCCAAGAGGGCAGCGAGAACCGAGCCAGCCGAAGTGCCCACCAGGATGTCGCTATCGCGCGGATCAAAGCCATGAACATCACGTAGCGCGTTGAGCGCACCGACCATCCACGCGGCGCCGAGGACTCCGCCGCCTCCTAGGACGAGGCCGCGACGTCGCGGGCGGTAATTCGCCATGACTTCACCTTACGCTCATGTTCCACCCCAGTGCGTGACAATAGGACACGAAGCGCACTGCGCTAGCTCATGCTTTTACGGTACGCCTCCGCCCGCTGGGCGTGGTGGTATCCAGCAATTCGGACAAAGCTGCGACAATGCAGTCCGCCAGAACATCGACGTCAGGCATCGCGTCTCGATCCGCGTTCAACCCGTAGTAGACACCGCCATCGTAAGAAGTCAGTCCCACGCTTACCGCCTGATTCTTCGCCAGTGGGACGACCGGGTAGGCCGCTATCATCTTCGAACCGCCTGCATACAGGGCGAATTGCGGCCCAGGAACGTTGGTAACCACCAGATTCCATACCCGGCGGGTCAGCGAACTCGCCGCTCGCGCCCCGGCGGCGTGCAATGTCGGCGGAGCGAATCCGGTCAAACCCACTAATGCTTGCGCGCCCATGGCCTGGCCGCTGGATTTGAGCTGACCCATCTCGAAAGCGACTCGCTGCAACCGCACAATCGGATCTGGCTCACCGACCGGCAAATCGCACAAAAATGCTGCAATGTGGTTGCCCTCGGCCGTAGGGGTCTCCGGCCGCACACTGACCGGCACCAAGGCCCGCAAGGTGCTGCGCTGCGTCAAATTCTCGCCGCGAGTCATCAACCATTCACGTAATGCTCCCGCGATAACCGCTAGCACTACATCGTTGATGGTGCCCCCATGTGCCTTGCGAATCCGTTTGTAGTCGTCGAGGTCGGTGTCAGCGGTGCCGTACCGACGCTGTTCACCAATCTCAACGTTGAGCGGACTGCCGTCAGGTGGTCGGACCACCGTGGCGGCTGCACTCAGCACACCAGCCACGTTGCGCCCTAGACCCACCGCGCTCTCGCGGACATCTCCCAGACCAGAACGCATCGTCTCCACCAGTCCAGCGGGGGAACGGATCGCATCGGCTACCCCGCCAGCCAACAGTTCAAAGGACGTGGGCTCCCGGGCAGGCCGCCACACATCGGTCCCCATCGGCCGCGGCTCTGGCGTCACATCCAAGATCACCTGTCCGATATCGACCGCAGCCATCCCGTCCACCATGGCGTGGTGGCTCTTGGTCAGGATTGCGAATCTGCCGTCCTCCAGACCCTCGATCAGGTACATCTCCCACAGCGGCCGTTTCATGTCCAACGGCCGAGACATGATGCGGGCAACGAGTTCCCGCAACTGCGCTTCGGTACCCGGCCGAGGCAGCGCCGAGCGCCGCACGTGATAGGTCACATCGAAATGTTCGTCATCAACCCATACTGGATTGGCGATACGACCTGGCACGGAACGCACGCGTTGTCGATAGCGCGGCACGAACGCAATGCGCGTCCTAATCAACTGCACCAACCGGTCATGATCGAAGCCGCCGTCGGGCGCCTCGAAGACGGCGACGCTGCCGACATGCATCGGCGTCGTCGACTCCTCCAGATATAGGAACGACGCATCAAGTGGACTCAGCCGATCTGCCACAGCGATCCTCCTGTCTTTTCGACCCCTAATGCTGTCACGCCCACCGGTAACTCCTCACGTGGGCATCGATTCTGGCGGAATCTGCGGATTCCGGATCGGCATAACGGGTGAATCCACTCGTTTCCTGGTCTTCCGCATTGCTTCCGAGGGCCTATCCGAGCACCGTTGAGTTGACCTCATCGATCGCAGCCCCGACACCCATCTCCAGGCCCGATCGAGAGGACGACAAGTTCATAGTGCAACGCCCGCAGAGCACGATATGGCTCCTGCCTTGGGCCGACTGATCACTAAGCCGACGGTCCTGTGAACATGTCCCGGAAGAAATGGTGACTCTCAACAGATACCGGGATCGCAGGATGATCAGGTAGCCAGAGAAGGCAATCGAGGCCACGCTGCAGTCTTGCGCTAGCGAACGATTCCCGTAGCGGGAGTTCCCGCTGCACTGAGGCCGGAGCCCTCCTGCCCGTAGAATGGGGGCTCCGGTTTCGGCTTTTCTGACACTGAGTCAGTGACGAACTCAGGCTGAACCTGCCGATACCAGCGTTGCCGCCTTTCGTCAGACTCACCGCCTTAGATGGTCCGCCGACCCGACGCGCGGGCTTGTGGTCAACTCGCCTTGACACGCTTGTCGGGCCTAGTTGGTCGCTGGAGTTCTATCGAGAGTTCCCGAATCTCGCGGCGCAGTTGCGAACGGGGCGCCACCTGTCGAAGTGGCCCGCGCTCCCGATTCATCGCTACCGCCGCGTCATCGTCTTCAGCCACGTACGTCGTTGCGACATCGCCAGCGGTCAGTGTCGCGGCCTGGCGCAGTCGCTGCGTTGGGTCTTCCCCTAAGGCAGCACTGCCTAGTCCGCCTAGCCGATTCCACCCTAGGAGGACCCGACCGCCCAACACCGAGTCATGCCGAGACCACCAACGGGTCAGCCGCTGCACTCCCAGCGCAGTGGGCAGCGCAACCACAACGACCGCATCAGCCGTCGCCACCGTTCCGCTGAGCCAGTCCGGCAGATCGCCGCTGCCGCAGTCCACCACGGTATGTCTCGCGGTGTGACGACTAACGTCTACAACTACTGGCAACCCGCCTGCGACTGCCGATAATGCCGACGGATCCGTTGCCCCGGTGGCCAGTTGCAGATCCCTGGCTATCGATACCTGACTGGCTGACCACCCTGCTTCATCGATGGTGCCTACCTGAGCTTGTGCGAGAGCCGCTAGCAGCCCCGCTGGCTCGTCTTGCGCTCCCAGTAGGAAAGATTGCGATGCGGCTCTGGGATCGGCGTCTATCAAGCTTGTGAGTTCGGGCAGCTCGGCGGCGAGGTTGGCGGCAATCGTGGAGACCCCGGGCGAGCCGGTCGGGCCACACACGGCAATCACCTCACCCGAGCCGTGGCGGGCGGAGGTTGAAGCCTGGAGTAACTGCCGCAACTCAGGCGTTTCACCACTACTGAGCAATAGGCCCCACTCTCGGGCGATCAGCGCATTGGCCGCTGAGTCAGCACCGACTGCGACACACCGGCCGCCGGCGGCCGCTAGCCGGGCGATCAGCGACGGTGAGCCACCGCGAAACGAGGTATCGAGTAACACTGCCCGCGGACGAAGCGTTTCAACTTGGGCGGCTAGGTCTACCGGATCGGCAACTTCGTGCAAGATCAGGAAGCCAGAATCGGACTTACGCAGCGCTAGCAGCCACTCGGGCTCCCCCGCTACCGCGACTACTACTGGAACTGGTCGCATGAGCGATCTCCTCCAAACCGCCTCAGAATCCACCACCAAACAGATTCACCTGTCAGCATTAGAACGTGGTCGATCGATTTCTGACGCTGGCGGATGTTGCGGATGTGCTCAACATCTCAGCGGACCAGGCCTATGCCCTAGTCCGCAGCGGTGAACTGCGAGCCATCAAGGTAGGAGGCCGTGGTCAATGGCGGGTTGGTGAAACTGACCTCGAGGACTACATCCAGCGGATGTATGCCCAAACCCAAGAAAGCATCGCTGAAGAGGCGCGCAAGTCGCAGTAGTTGCCTGTCGGCCTCGCCCATAATGCACTCGCGGGACGATCAATTCATTGATTGATCCGGTGCCGCAGGCGGCGCAGTTTCGCGCCATCCCAACCAACGCAGTTGATCGGTGGGAATGAGTTCGATTCCACCCTCCCGCTGGGCCGATAATGACTCAACGGCAATGTAATCTCGCCCCACTGCCACGAGAACCCCGACGATACTGCGGTCACCATCTAGTTCCACCCGCACGGCCGCTCCCAGACGTGCCCGCACGATGGCTCGAATCCCAGTTCGCTCCAACCCCCGAGCGGGGAGCGCACTCGGTAACTGTGCGACGGCCAGTGACACCACTGCCGGGGCTGGAATCAAACGATGGTCGTCGCCATCGGCAAGCACCAGACACTCGTCGGTGGCCAGTTCGACGGTCCCGGACAGCTCAGTTCCGCCCAAGACCCGAACCGAGACCGGGTGCCCAGTCGCACCTCGGGCGCGATCGGCTAGCGTCACCCCCGCCTGGGCTACCGCGGCCGCTAGCTGTACCTGCTCCTCGGATTCGGCGATCTCAGCTGCCTGGCGATAGGCCGCCAACTCCCACAGCTGTGGCAACTCAGTCATGGCTACCTCCCCCCCTCCAGCATCCGCCGTCGCCGAGCCTGCCTGACGTCGCCCACACTCACTGGTGATCCGGAACACAGCATCTGGGGCTTGACGGGAACGCGGAGGCTAGATGTAGTCTCTCGAATCAAGGTAAATCGGATCAAATCGGATCAAATCGCATAGTTTGGCTGGCGCGGCCACTCCATGCGGTGCGTGATTGGGATCAGATGTGGGAGGAAAATATGACCAAACGTGCAGTGGAACAGCCGTTGTCGTTGGAATGGCGAAAACAAGAACTCGAGACGGTACCCCAGCAAGCGGGGCCCGCCGTGACTTCGAGGACGCAGTACTGTTGATGACCCAGTTGTCTCAGGGGATAGTCGAAGTCGCCGCCGGCCTACGACCGCCGAATCATCTGCACACGGTGGTGTCCCCGCGAGTG